>JBHWTG010000248.1:0-3974 GCA_043427735.1 Tsuneonella sp.
GGTGTGGCGCCTTGCCCAGTGCGCGTGTCGCCATCGCTGCTTCCCCTCGACCGTCCAGCGGGGCTTTATCGCAGCCCGGGGACTCCGGCGTCAAGAATCGATGGCGTCAGGAGTCCTGCTTGAGCGCGAGGCCGTCGATCGCCGCCCAGCGGCCCCAGCCGAGCTCGCGCGCGCGCTCGAAGGTCATGCCGCCCAGCGCGATCACCGGCATCTCGGCGAGCGCGGCGAGCGCGTGGAACCGCTCCGGCCCCAAGGGCGCGATGTTGGGGTGGGTGCGCGTGGCGAAGACCGGCGAAAGCATCGCGGCGTCGGCCCCGGCGGCGTTGGCGTGGGCGATCTCGTACCCGTCGTGGCAGGTGGCGATGCGGACCAGCTCGGGCGCCTCGCCGATCGCCTCGGGCGGGCCGTACGAGCCATCGGCGGCCCACGCGCGCGCCTGGTCGTCGCTGCCCGACAGGATCAGCAGATGGCCGAACGCGCGGGCGATCGGCGCCAGCTCGTCGAACCGCGCGCGGCGCGCGCGGGGATCGAGGTGGTAGTGGCGGTAGACGAACGCGGACGCGCTCGGCAGCGCCCTGAGCGCGCGCGGCAGCAGCTCGTCGTTGCGCGCGTCCGACAGCAGCCACAGGTCGGGGAGTGACAGGCCCATGCGCGCGTTATAGCGCGCATCGGCATGAATGCAGCGTTGCGCCTCGGCGAAATCCACGACCGTATCGCCAGGGCCTGCCGCATCGCCCGGCGCGAGCCCGGCGAGATCACCCTCGTCGCGGTCGGCAAGACGCATCCGGCCGAAGCGATCGCCCCGCTGCTCGAGGCCGGCCACCGCGTGTTCGGCGAGAACCGGGTGCAGGAGGCCGCCACCAAATGGCCCGCCTTGCGCGAGCGCTGGCCCGATGCGCGGCTGCACCTCGTCGGCCGGCTGCAGTCGAACAAGGCCGAGGGCGCGGTCCGACTGTTCGATTGCATCCATTCGCTCGACCGGCCGAACCTGGTGGACGCGCTGGCGCGCGCGTTCGACACGCTGGGGCGGCAGGTTGAATCGTTTGTACAGGTCGATGTCGGGGAAGAACCGCAGAAAGGCGGCTGCGCGGTCGGCGACCTGCCGGCCCTGCTCGCCCGGGCCCGCGCCGCGGAGGTGCCGGTGATCGGCCTCATGTGCCTGCCCCCCGCCGGCATCGAACCCGCGCCGTTCTTCGCCTTCCTCGACAAGCTCGCCCGCGACAACGGCCTGCCGGGCAGGAGCATGGGCATGAGCGGCGACTTCGAGACCGCGATCATGCTCGGCGCAACCCACGTGCGGGTTGGCACCGCGCTGTTCGGCGAGCGCTAGGCGGACTCCAGCTCGGCCTGCCGCTCGTCGCTCGCGGCATCGAGCAGCGCGGCCTCGATCGCCTTGAGCCGCGCCGAGCCGGCGATCTTGCCCCCGGTGAGGTCGGTCACGTAGAACGTGTCCGCGGCGCGCTCGCCGTAGTTGGTGATGTGCGCGCTGAACACCAGCAGACGGCTTTCGAACAGCGCGCGGGCCAGGCGATTGAGCAGCGCCGGGCGGTCGCGCGCGTTGACCTCGATCACGGTGAAGCGGCCCGAGGCCTGGTTGTCGAAGCTCACCACCGGCCGCACGTCGAACGCCGCGGCGCGGCTGTGCGACAGCGGGCGGCGGGCGAGCTGCGGCACCAGCGCGCTGCGGTTGGCGAGAGCGTCGGCGATCGCCTGCTCGATGCGGCGGAGCTGCGGGGCCTCGCTGAACGGCGCCCCGTGGGGGTCTTGCACCAGGAAGTTGTCGACCGCCCAGCCGTTGCGGGTGGTGTGGATGCGCGCGTCGATGATGTTCGCCCCGGCGAGGTGGATGCCCCCGGCGATGCGGTAGAACAGCCCGGGATGATCGGCGGCGATCACCGTCACCAGCGTCGCCCCGCGCGAGGGGTAGACCTCGCAATGGACCGACAGACCGCCCTGCTCCTCGTGCGTCTGGGCGTATTGGACGAGGTTGAGCGCCGCGATGTCGTCGGGCTCGGCGATCCAGTAGCTGTCGTCGAAGCGGTCGCCATACGCGGCGAGAATGGCGGCACGATCGGCGAGCCTGGCGGCCACCGCGGCCTTCTTCGCGGCCACTCGTTCCTTGCGCCCGCGGCGCATGTGGCCGAGCCGCAGGTGCTCTTCGGCGGCATCGTAGAGCTCGCCCAGGAGCTGCCCTTTCCAGCTGTTCCAGGTGCCCGGGCCGACCGCGCGGATGTCGACCGCGGTGAGGATCATCAGGTGCCTCAGGCGCTCGAGCCCCTGCACTTCGGCGACGAAGTCGTCGATCGTCTTGGGGTCGGTCAGATCGCGCTTGAAGGCCGTGCGGCTCATCAGCAGGTGCTGTCGGACCAGCCACGCGACCAGCGCGGTCTCCCCCGCGTCCAGCCCGAAGCGCGGGCACAGCTCCTCGGCGACCTCGCCCCCGAGCAGCGAATGGTCGCCGCCGCGGCCCTTGGCGATATCGTGCAGCAGCACGGCGACGTAGGCCGCACGGCGGCTGGCAACCTCGTGGATCAGCTTGCTCGATCGCGGGTGATCGACCGTCAGTTCGCCCTTCTCGATGCGGTTCAAGAGCCCGATCGCGCGGATCGTGTGCTCGTCGACCGTGTAGTGGTGGTACATGTCGAACTGCATCTGCGCGTTGACCCGGCCGAAGTCGGGCACGAAGCGGCCGAATACCCCGGCCTCGTTCATCCACCGCAGCACGCCCTCGGGGTCGTTGCGCCCGGCCAGCAGCTCGAGGAACAGCGCGTTGGCCTGGCGGCTCTCGCGCACCTCGCGGCGGATCAGCCCGGCGTCGCGCGCAGCGATGCGCATCGTCTCGGGATGGACCTCGAGCGCGTGCGCCTCGGCCAGCTGGAACAGCTCGATCAGGCGCACCGGATCGGCGCGGAACCAGTCGTCCGACGGCGCCGCGATCCGGCCGCCGAACACCCGGTAGCCCTTGAGCGAGCGGGCGCGCGGGGTGAAGCCGGCCAGCAGCCCGGTGCGGGGGCGGTTCCTGGCGAACCGATCGTCGATATGCGCGAGGAACACGCCGGTGAGCGAGCCGACGCGCTTCGCCTGGAGGAAGTAGAACTGCATGAACCGCTCGACCGCGCTCTTGCCCGGGCGGTCGGCGAAGTTCATCCGCGCCGCCACCGCGCGCTGGAGATCGAACGTCAGCCGGTCCTCGGGCCGGCCCGTCAGCGTGTGCAGGTGGCAGCGCACCGCCAGCATGAAGCCCTCGGCGCGGCGGAAGCTGACGTATTCGGCCGCGGTCAGCAGCCCGACGTCGACCAGTTCGGAGGCGCTCCTGACCTTGTGGATGTACTTGCCGATCCAGTACAGCGTCTGCAGGTCGCGCAGGCCGCCCTTGCCATCCTTGACGTTGGGTTCGACGACATAGCGGCTGTCGCCCATCCGCTTGTGGCGCGCGTTGCGCTCGTCGAGCTTCTCGGCGACGAACTGCCGCTCGGTGCCCTTGACCACCTCGTCGGCGAAGCGGCGGACGGTCTCGTCGTAGAGCGGCTGATCGCCCCACACGTAGCGCCCTTCGAGCAATGCGGTGCGGATCGTCAGGTCAGCCCGCGCCATGCGGATGGTCTCGTCGACCGAGCGGCTCGAATGGCCGACCTTGAGGCCGAGGTCCCACAGATAATAGAGCATCGCCTCGATCACCTGCTCGCACCACGGCGCATTGCGGGTGGGGTGGATGAAAGCGATGTCGACATCGGAGTGCGGCGCCATCTCGGCCCGGCCGTAGCCGCCGACCGCGATCAGGGTGAGCCGCTCGGCGGCGGTGCGGTTCACCGCCGGATAGACGTCGGCGATGACATGGTCGTGAATCGTGCGCACGAGCTGATCGATCAGGAACGCATGGCCGCCGGCGATTTCGTGCCCCGCTGAGGGGCGCGCGGTGAGCCGCCGGTCGAGCTCGGCGCGGCCGCGCTCGAGCGCCCCGCGCAGCGCACTTA
>JBHWTG010000249.1:0-2725 GCA_043427735.1 Tsuneonella sp.
TAGTGCTGCTGCTGGTCGTCTCGATGTTCGGCCAGGCCGCGCAGGCGCCCGGCTCGGCGATCCGCTACTCCGAGTTCCGCGACCGGGTCGCCGCGGGCAGCGTCAAGGACGTGCAGATCGCGCCCAACGCCATCACCGGCACGATGAAGAACGGCGAGACGTTCTCGACCACCCCGGTCGCGGGCGACACCAGCCTGCCCAAGCTGCTCGACGACAACGGCGTGCAGTACAGCGGCAAGGAGGCCGATCAGCCGAACCTGTTCCTCTATCTCCTCATCCAGTCGCTGCCGTTCATCCTCATCCTCGGCATCGCGTTCTTCGCGCTGCGCCAGGTGCAGAAGGGCGGCGGTGCGGGCGGGGCGATGGGTTTCGGCAAATCCAAAGCCAAACTCCTCACCGAAAAGCAGGGCCGGGTGACGTTCGCCGATGTCGCGGGCATCGACGAGGCACGCGAGGAGCTCGAGGAGATCGTCGAGTTCCTGCGCGATCCGCAGCGGTTCTCGAAGCTGGGGGGGCAGATCCCGAAGGGCGCGCTGCTGGTCGGCAGCCCCGGCACGGGCAAGACGCTGCTTGCCCGCGCGATCGCCGGCGAGGCGGGGGTGCCGTTCTTCACCATTTCGGGCTCGGACTTCGTCGAGATGTTCGTCGGCGTCGGCGCGAGTCGCGTGCGCGACATGTTCGAGCAGGCCAAGAAGAACGCGCCGTGCATCGTGTTCATCGACGAGATCGACGCGGTCGGCCGCCACCGCGGCCACGGCCTCGGTAACTCGAACGACGAGCGCGAGCAGACGCTGAACCAGCTCCTCGTCGAGATGGACGGGTTCGAGGCCAACGAAGGCATCATCATCATCGCCGCCACCAACCGGCCCGACGTCCTCGACCCCGCGCTGCTGCGTCCGGGCCGCTTCGACCGCCAGGTGGTCGTGCCGATCCCCGACATCGACGGCCGCGAGAAAATCCTCGCCGTGCACATGAAGAAAGTCCCGCTGGCGCCCGACGTCAACGCGCGGACGATCGCCCGCGGCACGCCGGGGTTCTCGGGCGCGGACCTCGCCAACCTCGTCAACGAGGCGGCGCTGCTGGCGGCCCGGCGCAACAAGCGCCTGGTGGCGATGCAGGAGTTCGAGGACGCCAAGGACAAGGTCATGATGGGCGCCGAGCGGCGCAGCATGGTGATGACTGACGACGAGAAGAAGATGACCGCCTACCACGAGGCGGGGCACGCGCTCGTCAGCTTGCGCGAGCCGGCCTCCGACCCGATCCACAAGGCGACGATCATCCCGCGCGGCCGGGCGCTGGGCATGGTCATGCGCCTGCCCGAGCGCGACAATTACTCGTACCACCGCGACAAGATGCACGCCGATCTCGCGGTCAGCATGGGCGGGCGCGTGGCCGAGGAGATCATCTTCGGGCACGACAAGGTTTCGAGCGGCGCGAGCTCGGACATCCAGTATGCGACGAGCCTGGCGCGCAACATGGTCACCCGCTGGGGTATGAGCGACAAGCTCGGGCCGCTGCAGTACGAGGCGACGCAGGAGGGCTACCTCGGCTACGGCGGCAGCCAGCGGACGATGGGCTCGGACGAAACCAACAAGCTGATCGACGCCGAGATCAAACAGCTCGTCGAAGGGGCGCATAAGCGGGCGACCGAGATTCTCAAGGGCGAGGAGGACAAGCTCCACCTGCTCGCGCAAGCGCTGCTGGAATACGAGACGCTGACCGGCGACGAAATCAAGACGTTGCTCGATACCGGTAAGATCGACCGCCCCGACACTCCGAGCGCGCCCGCGGCCCAGCCAGTGCGCGGCTCGGCGATCCCGAAGGCGGGCCGCCGGTTCGGGGGCGAGGCGCCGGCCGCGTCCTAGGACTCCTCCTCTTTCCATTGGCCCGGGCTTGACCCGGGCCGTGCTTTCTCCGCGACGGTAGCCAAGGCAGCGCCGCCCCGGATCAGGTCCGGGCGACTTGAGGGAATGATCAGTATCGCCCCGGATCGACTCCGGGGGCGACCGGAGCGGAGCTGGATTGTTTCAGAGCTGACGCCTTAGCGTCTGATCCCCAACTGCCCCGCGGCCTGTTCCAGTTGCGCACGGCGCGCCGGATTGGCCGCGACCGCTTTCGCCAGCGCGTCGGCCGCAGCGGCGTCCTGCCCCAGGGTCTTGCGGCTGCGCATCAGCATGATCCAGCCCTCGACGTTGCTCGGATCGGCGGCCAGCCGCGCCTCGAGCCGGGCGACCATGCCTTCGGCCATCGCGCGCTGCTCGCCGGGCGGGATGCTGCCGGCCGCGGCGAGCTGCTCGTGCGTCGGGCCGGGGATGGCAGCGAACGCCGGGTGAGCCGCAGCCGGGGCGGGGCGGCGCCGGGCTTGCGCCGCGGCGATGCGTGTGGCGACCTCGATCCGATTGATCTTGCCGACCTGTTCGATCGTGCGCACGAGGTCCGCTTCCCACGGCGCGCCGGGCGGAGTGTCGGCGAGCAGCGCCAGCCAGGCATCGACCGCGCCGCGGTGATCGCCGGCGAGATCCTTCTCCACCGCCTGGAAATAGCGCGCCCGCGGGTCCTTGGGATCGAGGGCGATCGCTCTGGCGAACGCCTCGCGCGCGCGCGGCGGCATCGGGTCGCGCGCGCTCGCCATGACCAGCGCTTCGCCGAGGCTCGACCACAGCGGGGCATTGCCCGGAGAGGCGGCGGCGGCCTTCGCGTAGGCGCCCGCGGCTTCGGCAAAGCG
>JBHWTG010000250.1:0-2987 GCA_043427735.1 Tsuneonella sp.
GCACTCGGCACCTGCTCGCCTTCGGGCGGGAACGGGTCCTGGCCCCCGTCCTGCCCGGGCGCCGGGCGCTGCGGCTCGACCAGGTTGCCCGCCTCGTCGATGTAGTAGTAATCCTCCGGGTCGCCGCCGAACATGTACTCCTCGTCGGGCTCGAGCTGCCACTCGGGCAGCTGGAGCTCGGTCTTGAACTGTTCGACCGGCCGGCTGCGCACCGCGTAGCGCATGTAGGCGGCGAAGGCGCGCGCGGGCGCGGTGCCGCCTTGCAGCCCCGGCACCGCGCGCGCGTCGTCGCGCCCCATCCACACGCCGGTGGTGATCCCGCTCGAGAAGCCGAGGAACCAGCCGTCCTTGTTCGAGCTGGTGGTGCCGGTCTTGCCGGCGACCGGGCGGCCGATCTGCGCCGCGCGGCCGGTGCCGGTGCTGACCGCGGTCTGGAGGAGGTCGGTCATCCCCGCCGCGACGTAGTCCGGCACCAGCCGGATCCCCGGCTTGCGCTCGTGGGAATAGAGCAGTTCGCCATCGGTGGTGGTTACCTTGACGATGCCATAGGGCTCGATGCTGAGGCCGCCCGCCGAGACCGCGGCGAACGCACGGGTCATGTCGATCACCCGCGTCTCGCTCGACCCCAGCACCATCGCCGGGAAGGTCGAGATCGGGGTGGTGATGCCGAACCGCCGCGCCATCGAGGCGACCGTGCCGAAGCCGACCTCGTTGCCGAGCTGCGCGGCGACGGTGTTCTTCGAATAGGCGAACGCGGTGCGCACGTCGATCTCGCCGGCATAGCCCCCGCCGCTGTTGCGCGGGCTCCAGCCGTCGATCGTCACCGGCACGTCCTTGACCCGGTCCTCGGGCGTGTAGCCCGCCTCCAGCGCGGCAAGGAACACGAACAGCTTCCACGCGGAGCCCGGCTGGCGGACCGCCTCGGTCGCGCGGTTGTAGTTGGTGGCGACGTAATCGGTGCCGCCGATCATCGCCAGCACCGCGCCGTCGCGGTCGAGGCTGACGAGGGCGCCCTGCGTGCCGCGCGGCACGTTGGCCTTGATCGCGGTCGCCCCCGCCTGCTGCATGCCGACGTCGAGCGTGGTCCACACCTCGATCGGCTCGAACGTCTCGGGCAGCAGTATCTCGAGCTGCGGCAGCGCCCAGTCGGTGAAGTAGCGCACCGAGTTCTGGCTGGCGTCCTTCTTGAGCCTCACCGCCGAGGGATCGACATCGGCCTCGCTCGCGCTGATGCGGCCCTGCTCGCGCATCAGCCGCAGCACGACATTGGCGCGGCCCACCGCGGCATCGACGTCGGCGGTCGGCGAATAGCGGCTCGGCGCCTTGACCAGCCCGGCGATGATCGCCGCCTCGGCGGTCGACAGGCGGCTCGCGTCGTGGCTGAAGAACTTGCGGCTGGCCGAATCGATGCCGTAGGCGCCGCCGCCGAAATAGACCTTGTTGAGGTAGAGCTCGAGAATCTGCTCCTTGGAGAACTTGCTCTCGAGCGCCATCGCCAGCACGATCTCGCGCAGCTTGCGGTCGAGCGAGCGGTTGGAGTTGAGGAACAGGTTGCGCGCGAGCTGCTGGGTGATGGTCGAAGTCGCCTGCAGCCGCCGCTCGCCCGTAACCCAGATGTACACTGCGCGCGCGAGGCCGATCGGATCGACCCCGGGATGCGAGAAGAACCGGCGATCCTCGACCGAGATCATCGCGTCCTTCATCACTTGCGGGATCTGCGCGCTGTCGAGCCACTTGCCGTAGCTCGGCCCGAGCTCGATCAGGGGGCTGCCGTCGCGCGCGCGCACCACGATCGTCTGGCCGGGCTGAGTCGCCCGGAGGGTGGAATAGCTCGGCAGCGAGCGCGCGGCGAACAGCACCGCGAGGCCGAGGAACAGCGCCGCCACCACCGCCGCGGCCCCGCCCCAGACGAAGCCGCGCCGCAGCCACAGCCGCCAGCCGGCGAGCTCGGGCTTGGCCTTCCCGGCCCTCTGTCGCGGCCGCTGCGCGTCGGCTGCTGCGCGCCGGCTACCCCGTTGAGCCATCTAGTTCGCCTGCACCCTCATGCCCGTGTGGTGGCGCGGTGCATAAGCCAGTTGGAACCGCGCGTGAACGCCTATTCCTTCGGCTCGACCCCCGGCTCGAAGCGAAGCGCGGCGGAGTTGATGCAGTAGCGCAGCCCCCCCGCATCGCGCGGCCCGTCGGGAAACACGTGGCCGAGATGCCCGGCGCATCCGGCGCAGACGACCTCGGTGCGGATCATCCCGTGGCTCGCGTCGCGGTGCTGCTCGACCGCGCCGGGTGCCGCCGCGGCGGTGAAGCTCGGCCAGCCGGAGCCGCTGTCGTACTTGGCGTCGCTGGCGAACAGCACCGCGCCGCAGCCGGCGCAGGTGTACGCGCCGGGCGCCTTGTTCGCGTCGTACTTGCCGGTGAACGCGCGCTCGGTGCCGCCTTCGCGCAGCACCCGGTACTGCTCGGGGGTGAGGCGGGCGCGCCACTCGGCGTCGGTCAGCGCCTTCGGATCGGCCATCGGGAGGTCTCCTTCGGGCGCGATATGGGATGCGCCGGCGCCCGACTCAAGCCGCGCCCCGGGTCCTCTTTCCGGTTGTCGCGGCGTGGCTTTCGCCCCCGCGAAGGGCCGAGAGCGGCGCACCGCGCTGCCTCCGCAGCAAGGCCACGCGCAAACGGCGGGGTATAACCGATATGGTTCGCAATGTCGCGCTGGTTGGCACAGATTGACGATTGTTCGTTCCGGCACAATCCCGCACCGCCGGGGTTGACCGCGCATGAGCGCCAGGAAATCGCCCGGCAGGTATGCCGCTCCGCTGTTCGAGTTCGATCGCCGCGTGCGCAAGGCCTCGGGCCCCCACCGCGACGAGCCCGCCGCCAAGGCGCTCGACTGGGTCAGTCAGGCCGGGGACCAGCTGCAGCTGCGGCTGCTCTTCCATCCGGGAGAGGAAGATCAGGTCGTGGGTCAGAGCGGTGAGCCGCTGGGCCTGGCGGCGGAT
>JBHWTG010000251.1:0-3519 GCA_043427735.1 Tsuneonella sp.
CTTCTCGCAGGAGCTGCTTGCACGGCGCGCGCGCGCGTCGAAGGCGATCGGCGCGGCGATGGCGCGCGGCGACGGCGGCGCGGCCGAAGCGCTCAAGGCGGAAGTGGCTGCGATCAAGACCGAGCTGCCGGCGATCGAGGCCGAGGAGCGGCAGGCCGCAGCGGCCCAGGACGATCTCCTCGCGCGCCTGCCCAACCTGCCGGCCGACGACGTGCCCGAGGGGGCCGACGAATCCAGTAACGTCGAGGTGGCTTGCTGGGGCGAGCAGCGCGACTTCACCCGCGAGCCGCGCGAGCACGCCGATTTCGGCCCGGCGCTGGGGCTCGATTTCGAAACCGGCGCGGCGATCGCGGGCGCGCGCTTCACTTTCCTGCGCGGCCAGATGGCCCGGCTTCAGCGCACGCTCGCGCAGTTCATGCTCGACGTGCAGACCGGGGAGCACGGCTATACCGAATGCGCCACCCCCCTGCTGGTGCGCGAGGAAGCGATGTTCGGCACCGGCCAGCTTCCCAAGTTCGCCGAGGATTCGTTCGCGACCACCGATGACCGCTGGCTGATCCCGACCAGCGAGGTCAGCCTGACCAACTCGGTGCGCGAGCGAATCCTCGAGGACCTGGCGAAGCCGCTGCGGCTCACCGCGCTCACCCCCTGCTTTCGCTCCGAAGCCGGCTCTGCCGGGCGCGACACGCGCGGCTACATCCGCCAGCACCAGTTCGACAAGGTCGAGCTCGTGTCGATCTGCCGCCCCGAGGAGGCCGAAGCCGAGCACGCCCACATGCTGCGGAGCGCGCAGGCGATCCTCGAACGACTCGAACTGCCCTACCGCACGATGCTGCTGTGCGCGGGCGACATGGGCTTCGGCGCGAGGAAGACCTACGATCTGGAGGTCTGGCTGCCCGGTCAGGGCGCCTACCGCGAGATCAGCTCGGTGAGCTGGTGCGGCGATTTCCAGGCGCGCCGGATGAACGCGCGCTTCCGCGCCGACGGCGGCAAGCCGGCGTTCGTGCACACGCTCAACGGCTCGGGCCTTGCGGTTGGGCGCACGCTGGTGGCGGTGCTCGAGAACTATCAGCAGGAGGACGGCTCGGTGCTCGTGCCCGAGGCGCTCGGGCCGTGGGCCGGCGGGCTCGAGCGGCTGGTGCCCGGCGCCTGATGCGCATCCTTCTCACCAACGATGACGGTATCCACGCGCCGGGGCTCGCGGTGCTCGAGGAGATCGCGCGGCAGTTTACCGACGACGTGTGGATCTGCGCGCCGGCCGAGGAGCAGTCGGGCGCGGGCCATTCGCTGACGCTCAACCGCCCGGTTCGCCTGCGCAAGCACGATGCGCGCCGGTTCTCGGTCAGCGGGACGCCGACCGACGCGGTTACGCTTGCGTTGCGCAAAGTGCTGGACGGCCCGCCCGACGTGATCCTGTCGGGTGTCAACCGCGGCGCCAACCTGGCCGACGACGTGACGTATTCGGGCACGGTCTCGGCGGCGATCGAAGGCGCGCTGGCCGGCGTCCGCGCGATCGCGCTGAGCCAGGTCTATGCGAGCGAAGGGATGGGCGATGCGGTGCCGTTCGATGCGGCGCGGGCGTGGGGGGCGAAAGTGCTCGGCCCCTTGCTCGACGTGCCGCTCCCGAAGCGCACCCTGGTCAATGTCAACTTCCCGGCCCTGCCGGCGGACAAGGTCGAGGGCATCCGGGTCGTGCGCCAGGGCTTCCACGACTATTCGCGCGGCAGCGTGGTCGAAGGGCGCGATCCGCGCGGCTATCCCTATTACTGGTTCGGGCTGGAAGCGATCGAGCACACGCTGGACCATGGCACCGACCTCGAGGCGATCGACGACGGGTTTATCTCGGTCACTCCGCTCCAGCTCGATCTCACCCACCACGCCTCGCTCGGCGCGATGGCGGAGCGCTTCGCCTG
Source organism: Tsuneonella sp. (assembly GCA_043427735.1). Lineage (GTDB taxonomy): Bacteria > Pseudomonadota > Alphaproteobacteria > Sphingomonadales > Sphingomonadaceae > Tsuneonella. The sequence continues at coordinate 1,914 of JBHWTG010000251.1, forward strand.
ATGGCCCGGCGCCGCGCCTCTCGCGGCACGCGCCCGGTAGTGATGCGGCACCAGCCGATCCGCCGCGCCGTCAGGGTGCCGGTGTGGGCCGACCTCGGCATTCGCCTCGCCCTCGCGCTGGGGCTGGTGTTCGTGGTGGTGCTGATCCACTGGATGGACCGCGACGGGCTGATCGACCATTACGATGGCGAGATCAGCTTTCTCGACGTCGTCTATTTCACGATGATCTCGATCACCACGACAGGGTTCGGCGACATCGCGCCGATCAGCGACAAGGCGCGGCTGATCGAGGCGGCGATCGTCACCCCGATCCGCATCGCCGTGCTGTTCATCTTCGTGGGCGCGGCCTACGACTTCGTCATTCGCAGAAGCTGGGAGAAGTGGCGCATGAAGCGCATCCAGGAACGGCTCACCGGCCATATCGTGGTGCTCGGCTTCGGCATTTCCGGGTCCGAGGCGGTGCACGAACTGATCGAGCGTGGGACCGATCCGAGCTGCATCGTGGTGATGGATTCGGACACCGACCGCCTGGCCGAGGCCGAGGCAATCGGCTGCAACGTGATGGAGGCCGACGCCACGCGCGACGAGAACCTGGTGGCGGTGCGGGTGGCCGAGGCGCGCACGGTGCTTGTTTCCGCCGGGCGCGACGATAGCTCGATCCTGATCGTGCTCACCGTCCGCCATCTTGCACCCGACGTGCCGATCAGCGTGGTAGTGCGCGCGGCCGACAACGAGCTGCTCGCGCGCCAGGCGGGGGCCGACAATGTCATCAACCCGGTGCGCTTCACCGGCCTGCTGCTGGCGGGCAGCGCGCAGGGCTCGCACATCGCCGACTACATGACCGATCTCGCCTCGGTCGGCGGACGGGTCCAGCTGGTCGAGCGGCCCGTGCGGCCCGAGGAGATCGGCCAGAGCATCGACCGGCTGGCGAGCGGCGGGCGCGGCCTCAGGGTCTATCGCGGCGGTGAGGCGATGGGGTATTGGGAAGCCGGCCCGCTGTGCGAAGGCGACATGATCGTCGAGGTGCTGCCGACCGAAAGCGGCGGCTAGCTGGCGAGAAAGAACACCAGCCCCATCGCGAGATAAGCCGCGAGCCAGTATCCGGCGTCGATCAGCGCCACCCGGGTCGGCACGCGGATATGCCCGAAGCTGATCCACAGCGCCGGGATCACGAACCCGAGCGCGAGCCCGCCGCTCATCATGAAGTAGAGCCACGGCCGCGCCGCGAGCGTCTCGGCCCCGACCCGCGCGAACATATGGCCAAGCATCGTCGCGGTCAGCAGCAGGAGGACGGCGGTCAGCGCCGCCATCCGCTCGGGCCGGGCGCGCGACATCACCCGGCCGGCGGCGACCCTGCGGGTCTTCGCGCGGCCGAACGCCGGCCCGAACCACGCAAGCGCGAGCAGCCCGGCGGCGAGCGCGGCGAGCAGAACGGCAATCCAGTCGATCGGACCCACTCGGCAGACCCCTTCGCATGTCGTATGACCGGGGTGTAGCGCAACGGCGCGCACTGGTGTAGGGGCGCGCGCTTCATGGCCACCGTCACCACTGCGATCCCCGACCAGAAGAAGGTCGGCATGGTCAGCCTCGGCTGCCCCAAGGCGCT
>JBHWTG010000252.1:0-2852 GCA_043427735.1 Tsuneonella sp.
CGATCCGCGCCACGCAGGGGAGGGGGGTGATGCCCGACGGGACCAGCCGGTTCAGCTACCGCGGGCAGACGATCCATCACTACATGGGCTGCTCGACGTTCTCGAACTTCATCGTGCTGCCCGAGATCGCGGTGGCGAAAATCCGTGAGGACGCGCCGTTCCGGACGACCTGCTACATCGGCTGCGGGGTGACCACCGGGGTCGGCGCGGTGCTCAACACCGCCAAAGTCCAGCCCGGCGACACCGTGGCGGTGTTCGGGCTCGGCGGGATCGGCCTCAACGTGATCCAGGGCGCGCGGCTCGCGGGGGCGGGCAAGATCGTCGGCATCGATATCAATCCGGCGCGCGAGGCATGGGGCCGCCGCTTCGGGATGACGCATTTCGTCAACGCCAGAGCGATGAATCGCGACACAATCATCGCCGCGATCGTCGCGTTGACCGACGGCGGGGCGGATTACAGCTTCGACTGCACCGGCAACACCGAAGTCATGCGCACCGCACTGGAATGCTGCCACCGGGGCTGGGGCACCTCGATCATCATCGGGGTGGCCGAGGCCGGCAAGGAGATCGCCACGCGGCCGTTCCAGCTCGTCACGGGGCGCAACTGGCGCGGCACCGCGTTCGGCGGCGCCAAGGGCCGCACCGATGTGCCCAAGATCGTCGACATGTACATGGAGGGCCAGATCGCGATCGACCCGATGATCACCCACGTGCTCACGCTCGAGGAGATCAACAAGGGCTTCGAGCTGATGCACGCCGGGGAAAGCATCCGCAGCGTGGTGGTCTATTGACGCTGCGTTCGCGGCGGATACGAGTGGCAATTCGAAATGCAAGGGAGCGCGCGATGTACAGTCACATGATGGTCGGATCGAACGACCTCGAGAAATCGAAGATCTTCTACGACGCGCTGTTCAAGGCGATCGGCGGGCGCGAGGGCAGCGTCGATCCCAAGGGGCGGCTGATGTACTTCCACAGCAACAGCGCGTTCCTCGTCACCAGGCCGATCGACGGCCAGCCCGCCACCGCCGGCAACGGCTGCACGATCGGCTTCTCGATGACGCCCGAGCAGGCCGATGCCTGGCACAAGGCGGGGATCGAGAACGGCGGCACCGCGATCGAGGACCCCCCGGGCGAGCGGCCCGGCTCGGGCATGTACCTCGCCTACCTGCGCGATCCCGACGGCAACAAACTCTGCGCGCTGCACCGGATCGGCTCCTGACGCGGCCGATGCGCGGCGAGTTCCCCTACCCCCCCGGGGAGGGGGGATCGTCCGCCCAGTGGGAGCCTGATGCGGTGGGGGTGGCGGCGCCGATGGTCGTATCCTGAATTCGCGCCAGTGCGAACCACCGTGTCAATTGGCCTGATAGGCATTACACACGGCGCATAACGGAGAGCCGGGCGTGTTTAGACTGGACGTGGCCACGAACTCGATCACCGCCATCGAGCGCAAGACGTTCGCCAGTTTGTCGTATGGCGAGCGACGGCATCTTCAGGAATGGATCGCCGGCAGCCCGGAATGCCTTGGGGAAGACCTGCTGATCCTCCAGAAGGAATTCGACGGGTTCGACGAGACCCGCGAACGGCTCGATCTGCTTGCGCTTGCCAAGGATGGTCAACTCGTCGTGATCGAGAACAAACTCGATGATAGCGGCCGAGATGTCGTGTGGCAGGCGCTCAAGTACGCTTCGTATTGTGCGGCGCTCACGCGCGGAAAGATCGTCGATCTCTACCGCGGCTACTTGCAACGGCAGGCCATTGACGACGATCCGGAGGCCCTGCTTTGCGAGTTCCTCGAGGTCGAGGATATCGCCGATGTTCCGTTCAACTCCGGGTCGGGCCAGCGCATCATCCTGATAGCCGCCAATTTCCGACGCGAAGTCACGTCCACCGTCTTGTGGCTGCGCAATCACCAGATCGATATCAGATGCATTCGCGCCACCCCGTTCAAGTTGAACGACGAGGTCCTGCTCAACTTCGAACAGATCATTCCCGTGCCCGAAGCGGCCGATTTCATGATCGGCATTTCGGAAAAAAGTGCCGAGGCTCGCGCGACCAGCGACTCCGATTTGGCGCGTTACAATCGGCGGAAGGAGTTTTGGACCCGATGCCTCGAGAAGATGAAAGCGACCGATATAAGGCTGTACGACAACATCAGTCCAAGCCGTGACCACTGGCTGTCAGCCGGATCGGGCGTACGGAGCTGCCCCTACAACCTCATCTTCGGCATCCGTGAAGCGCGTGTCGAACTCTCTCTCAGTCGTTCCGATAAGGCGGAAAACAAGGCGATATTCGATGCGCTTCACGAGCGGCGTGAGGAGATCGAAAAGGAGTTTGGAGGTCCGCTCGCCTGGAAGCGGCTGGATCACAAGAAATCTTCCCGCATCGAGGCCGCCGCCAACTTCGATAGCTACGATCCCAACCATTGGGACACGATCATCGACTGGCTGATTGACAGCCTGCGTCGTTTGCACAGTGCTTGCGATCAGCCTCTGAAGGCGGCCGCGGCCCGGCTCGCCTGACCTACTGCGAGAACAGCAGCACGCTGCGCCCGCCGCCGCCGATCAACACCCCGTTCGCTTCGGTGCGTTCGACGGTCGTCGCCGCGTCGAGCGCGCGGACCACGTCGGGGAGGCGGTCGGGGAGGCCGATCGCGCAGACTTCGGCGGGCTTGCCCGCGAGTGCCGCGCCCGGCGGGGCGGTGAACGCGATCCGGGCGCCCTCGATCCGGTAGCGGCGGGCGACCCCCGCGCAGCGCGGCTCCCACCATAGCTCGCGCGCGCTGCCGCTCAGCGCCAGGCCGTAGCTTTCGTTGAAATCCCGCCCGTCGATCGCCGCGACGCGCCATTCGCCCG
>JBHWTG010000253.1:0-3351 GCA_043427735.1 Tsuneonella sp.
TGTCTGCGGCGATCTCGCCGCGGACCGCCGGAAGGCAGTCGCTCAGCGGCACGCCGTCGTCGTGCGCGGCGGCGGCGGTCGCGCACCGCTCGGCCGCGTCCGCCAGGCCCTTCTGGTGGAACCGGTCGCGGATGAGCCAGGCCGCGCTCAGCAGCAGGATCGCACCAAAGACGCCCGCGATCGCCTTGAACTCGAGCCCGTTCATGCCGATTGCCCTGAGCTGGTCGAAGGGCGGCCGAGCTCGTCGGCGCGCCGCAGCCAGCCCTTGAGGAAGCGCTTCTGCGCCGGGTAGCGGGCGATGATCGCGCGGTAGCGCTGCTTGACCTGCTCGCGATAGGATTCGATCAGCCCGGCCATCCCGACAGCCGGGTGATGGAGCACCCAGTAGAGCTCTTTCCGGGTCGCCTCGCCGATCGCCCCGTCGATGCGCAGAAGATCGCGCCGGCCGGCCGCGACCAGGCAGGTGTTGATCGCCCGCTGGAGCATCTTCTTCGCCGCAGTCGCGCCGCCGTTCACCGCCTGGTCGAACACCATCTCGCCGATCGGCAGCGGCAGCGCATCGGCCCCGATCGCCCGCCAGAAGAACTTGAGGTACAGGAACCGGCAGTCGCCGAGCGTCAGCAGGCGGATGTCCTTGCCGTCGATGTCGCCGTCCATGTCGAGGTCGAAATCGGCCTTGCCGTCGCCGTCTTCGTCGAACGCGCCCTCGGCGGCGAGGAAGCGCAGCGAGATGCCGTACTTGGTCGCGCCGCCGCGATCGACCGGATCGTCGACGTATCCGCCTTCGATCCCGAGCAGCTTGGCGACCGCCGCCGCGTAGCGCGGGCTGTAGCCCTCGACCACGATCTCGTCTGCTGCATCGCTCATCGCGCGGCCCGTTTCCCGAAACGGCCCGCCGGCACGGGCGGGCACTGCGAGCGCGGACCATGGCGGGGCGGACAGCGGGAAACTACGCCCGCCGCGGCGGGCGCCGGTCCTCAGGGTTGGCTGTTCAAAGACGGCTACAGCAGCGAGAGCTGGCTCTGCCGTTCCGGGGAGCCGGGCCGCTCCCGCGCCTCTCTCTCGCGGGCGAACAGCTTGTCCACCCCGGTCTCGGTGATGCCCAGCTTGCGCGCGATCTGCGGATTCGACAAGCCCGCCGCGCGGTAGTGGAGCGCGCGCTCGCGCCGCGCCAGCGGCACGCGGACCCACGCGGGCGCCAGTGCGCGGCTCAGCCTTTCGCATCCAGCCTCGCCGATCGCGTCGGCCAGCTCGCTCCCGGGCTTGCAGGTGTAGGGGACATACACCCGCGTTCCGCCCAGCTCCTGACACAGCCGCACGAAGTCGGCCTCGCCGAGAATCTGCAGCAGGTGCCGCGAGAGATGGTGTTCGGGCTTCACCGCGGCGTGCGGTCCGTATCGCGGCCGACCGCCAGCAGCCGCGCCCGCTCGTAGACGCCCCCGTCCTCGATCACGGTGACGACCGCCCCGTGGCGCACCACATAGGTCAGGCCATCGGCGACGATCAGGCAGCGGGTCGCGCCGAGCGTGTTCGCGGCCGCCAGGCTGCGCTCGAGCGAGGCGGCGAGCTCGCCGCGCACCCGTTCCACGTCGAACGCCCCCGTGCGCTGCAGCCAGCGGACGAGCGCATGATCGCTGACGCGCAGCCTGGCGGCCGTCATGCCGCGATCGCCGCGATCGCCGTGATTACCGCGATCGCGCCCAGGATCGAAGCCGCCAGGAGCCCGAGCCCGCACCGCGCCGGGCGGTCCTCCCCCACGATCGGCAGCTCGTACCAGCCGAGCGTCGGTTCGCCCGAGCGGCGGCTGGTGTAGCGGTCGTCGGTCATGCCAGCTCTCCCTGCGCCGGCGCCGCCTCGCGCAGCATCGCCCCCAGCGCTTCGGCGAGCCGGGCATAGGCCTCCGCCGACATCGGCCCGTCGCGGCCGAGCTCGATCCCGGCGAGCTTGAACGCCGCGTCGTTGAGCGTCCAGCCCTCGGCAGCGACGCCTGCGTCCTTCAGCTTGCGCAGGATCGCGTTGCACAGCCCTTCGCGCAGCGCGCCCGGCTCGAGCGGCTTGCCCGTCGCCAGGCAGCGCTGGGGCCAGCCGGCGCGCTTGGCCATCGCCTTCAGCGCCTCGATCAGCCGGTAGGCGTCCGACTGGCGCGCCCACACCAGCTTCTCGCAGCCGAGCTGGCGCCTGGCGAACGCCTCGAGCGCGCGCTCCGACGGGTCGCGGACCGCGCCGAGCTGATGCAGCGAGATCCACAGCGCGCGGGCCTTGCGCGCCATCGGGTGCGTCGCCGCCTGCCGTCCGCCGGCGCCGGACCGCTTGGCCGGCAGCGGCTTGAACCCCAGCGCCGTCAGCCGGGCGATCACCCGCTCGAGCTGCGCGTCCGAGCAGTCCTTCAGGCTGGTGCGCCCCGTCTGGTCGAACAGCATCTGGCGGTAATCGTCCTCGACCATCGCCAGCTGGTGGCGCGCGACGTTGATCTTGGCGATCATCGCGCGGCGGTGCTGCGCCGCGCGGTCGAACCGCGCCGGGCGGGCGAAGTCAGTCGCTGGGGCGTTCATCGGCGTATCCTCCTATGCTGGCCAGCTCCTCGATCAGCTTGCCGCAAGCAGCGGCGAAGTCGGCGTTCTCGCGCCGAAGCCGGGCGCTAAGCCGTTCGAGAACCTGGGCATTGTCGCCCTCACGGCCGATCATCGCGCCGATCCGGCCATAGCTGAGCAGGGGCTTGCGAAAGGTGCGCATCGCCCACACGAACATCGCGCGCGCCTCGAGTTCGGCCTTGAACACGCGGCTGCCGGCCAGCGCTGCCCGCTCGACGGCCATGTCCGTCTCGATGAAGCGCACGATGCGGCCGGCCACCAGCGAGCCCTGCGGCAGCGCCTGGAGCGCCCACGCATCGCAGCGCGCGGCGTAGTGCGGGTCCACCTTGCGCAGCTCGCGCGCGACTTTGGCGAGCGCGAAGGCCTCGTCCCGATCGCGCTCGAGCGCCCGGCCGATGCGCGCGTAGCTCGCCTGGTTGTGCCGCAGCGCCCAGGCGAACATCGCCCGCGAGCGGACGAGGCCGGCGCGGCGGCTGCGGCCGGCGAGCTCGCTCCGTCCGAACCCGGTCTCGCGCTCGACGAACTTGAACGCGAGCTCCGCGGCTACGTCGATCCGGTTGCTCATGGCGCCACCGCCGCGGCCAGCAGCGCGACGTTCCCGGCCAGCACCGCGCAGGCGAGAAGGCCGATCGTCAGATCCCTGGCGGCCGCCCCGCGCCCGTGGAGCGCGTCGAACTCGGCGATCGCGCGCCGGATCGCGTCGCGCCGGCTCATGCCTGGTCTCCGCCGGCCGCGGCCGGGCCGAGGACGCGCACACCGG
>JBHWTG010000254.1:0-13202 GCA_043427735.1 Tsuneonella sp.
GCATGAAGTCGTCGATCTGGTAGCAGGGATTGCGCAGGCCGGTTACGCGCAGGGCGGCCTCGCCGATGATCAGCCGCGTGTCGCGCGCGAGCCCGAGAAGATCGAGCCCGCGGGTGGTGACGTTCTCCCCCAGAGCGCCGGGGGCGACGACGAAACCGTGCCGGGCGACTTCGTCGAGCAGCTCGGCGTGGATCAGGTGCACCTGGCGCAAGTTGGGCTGGGTCGGGTCTCGCCTGACCCGCGAGCGGTGCCTGACCGTCACGCCCGCATGGGCGTCGTCCTCCACGCCGAACCCCGCTACCAGCCGCAGCCGCTGGCAGGGGATTTTCGAGAATCGGTGCGCCGCGCTTCGGGCAAGGCCGCAGACCAAAGGGGGGCTCATTGCCACGGCCGCTCGCGGTACCATTTGGTGATCACGTATTTCACGCCTTTGCGCACTTTCATCCCGTGGTGGAGCGTGTCGGGGTTGGGGCGCCCATCGGGCAGGCGGTTGTTCCACGCGAGCAGCTTGCCCGTTTCGGGCCGGACGATCTTGTTCGCCGCCGGAAAGCGGGTGCCGCCGCCCGCCTCGACGCAGTTGAGATAGACCATGAAGGTCCAGGTCCGCTGACCGGCGAGCGCGCAGTACCGCTCGAAATCGGCGCCGCCGGGCTCGAAATAGTCGGTGTGCGGCTTGAACTCCTGCCCGGGGGCGTAGCGCTGGCCCTGCACCGGCTCGCCGAACGCGGGATCGATGCGGTTCAATTCCTCCAGTAGTGCTTCCAGATCGGCCACCGCCGGCTCGCCGGGATCGAGATCGCACGTCTCGCTGGTGCGAAAGAGGACGTCGCCGTTGGGATCGGCGATCGTCGAGGGCCGGCGATTGGCGTCGATCAGCGCGACCAGCCGCGCGCACAGCTCGGGAGGCAGGAAGCCGCGCAGCTGGAAGAGCTCCAGCCCGGGGAAGGGCGCGCGCTGGACGCCTGCGCGCTCGAGCAGGGTGTCGGCTGCAGATTCGCCGGGACCGGGCATAGGTGCCGCGATAGGCCACCACGCCCGGCGAAACAATCTTGCGCGCGGAGCGTTACCCCGCAGTTTTCGCTTCCCAAACCCGGGTCGCTATGCAACAGGCGCACGCCCGCTCGGGAAGCGCCTTGACGGCATGCGGTGCGGCTTTCATGGCCCCGCCTCACGGCATGCCCGGGGCATGTGGCGATCGTAGCTCAGTTGGTTAGAGCGCCGGTTTGTGGTACCGGAGGTCGGGGGTTCGAGACCCCTCGATCGCCCCATTTCTCCGCCCGAATGCCGCACGATTTCAGCGCGATGCGGGGCATTGTTCGATGACGGCTTTCTGGACCCAGGCGGATTTCGACGACCACGAGCTGGTCCAGCTCGTGCGCGATCGCAAGTCGGGCCTGACCGCAATCATCGCGCTGCATTCGACCCATCTCGGCCCGGGCGCCGGCGGCACCCGGTTCTGGCACTACCCGCAGCCCGACGACGCCTTGCGCGACGCGCTGCGGCTGAGCCGCGGAATGAGCTACAAGAACGCCATGGCCGGCCTGCCGATGGGCGGCGGCAAGGCAGTCATCCTGGCCGACAAGGCGCGCAACAAGTCACCCGAGCTGATCGCCGCGTTCGGCGACGCGGTCGAGGCGCTGGGCGGGCGCTACGTCACGGCCGAGGATGTCGGGATCACCGAAGCCGACATGCTCGCGGTGTCGCAACGCACCGGCTACGTCTCCGGCCTGCCGGTCGCCGATGGCGAGGCCGGCGGCGACCCCGGGCCGTTCACCGCGATGGGCATCTATCACGGCATCAAGGCCGCGGTCGCGCACAAGCTCGGTAGCGACAGCCTCAAGGGCGTGCGCGTGGCGGTGCAGGGCACCGGCAGCGTGGGCGGAGGGGTCGCACGGCTGTTGCACAAGGACGGCGCCCGGCTGACCGTGGCCGATGTCGACGGCGACCGCGCCAAGGCGCTGGCCAAGGAAGTCGGCGGGGAGGCGGTCGCGCCCGAACAGATCATGTCGGTCGCCTGCGACGTGTTCAGCCCCAACGCGCTCGGCGCGATCCTCGACGACGAAGGGATCGGCCGGCTCGATTGCCAGATCGTCGCCGGCGGAGCGAACAACCAGCTCGCGCGGCCCGAGCACGGCCCGTTGCTCGCCGAACGCGGCATCCTTTACGCGCCCGACTATGTGATCAACGCGGGGGGAATCATCTCGGTGACGCTCGAATACCTCTGCCGCCGCGATGGCGCGCCGTGCGACATCAACGAAGTGCGCAAGCGCATTGCGCAGATTCCGGAGCGGCTGCGGACGATCTGGGAAGAAAGCGACCGCACCGGGGTCCCGGCGGATCAGGTCGCCGACCGGATGGCGCAGAGGCTCATCGGCCGATAGCAGTGGCGGCCCGGGGGCCGAACCGGGCGTTCGCTCCCTTGCCCGATGCGGCGCGGCCTGCCAAAGCGGCGACGACGGTCTCCCGATGCACGGCTTCGCCAATCCCACCCGCTTCCTGGCGCTCGCCCGGCCGCTTACGCCGTGGCTGCTGGCGGTCGGCTTGCCGCTGACGGCCGCGGCGCTGTGGTGGGGCCTCACCCAAGTCCCCGCCGAGCGCCTGCAGGGCGATAGCGTGCGGATCCTGTTCCTCCACGTGCCCGCCGCCTGGCTCGGCATGGCGGGGTGGACGATGATCGCCGCCGCGAGCCTCGCCGAGATCGTCTGGCGCCATCCGCTGGCCGCGATCGCGGGCCGCGCGGTCGCGCTGCCGGGCGCATCCTTCACCGCGCTGTGCCTCGCCACCGGCTCGCTCTGGGGCCGCCCCGCGTGGGGCACATGGTGGATCTGGGACGGGCGGCTGACCAGCATGCTGGTCCTGCTGCTGCTCTATCTCGGTTATATCGCGCTCGCCCAGGCCACCGCGCGCGAGGGCGCGTCGAGCCGCATCCCGGCGATCTTCGGGCTGGTCGGCGTGGCCAACGTGCCGGTGATCCACTATTCGGTGCTGTGGTGGTATTCGATCCACCAGCCGCCGAGCCTCACCACTGGCGGATCGGCGATGGCGCCGGCGTTCCTGTATCCGCTGCTTGCGGCCACGCTCGGCTTCGGCTGCCTGTTCGGCGCGGTCGTCCTGATGCGGATGCGGGCGTTGCTGGCCGACGCCCGGGCGGAGGCGCGCCTGCGCCGCCGAGCCCGCGAGGGCTGATGCGCGAGGGGCTCGACCATTGGCCGTTCGTGCTCGCCGCGTACGCGCTCGGCGTGGGCGGCATGCTGGTGCTGCTCGGCTGGAGCTGGCTCGCGATGCGCCGGGCCGAGCGGCGGCGCGACGAGACGGAGCGATGATGCGCGCGAAGGCCAAGCACCAGCGGCTGGTGCTCGTTGCGATCGCGCTCGCCGCGCTCGTCGCCGCGGCGCTGATCGCGACCTGGGGCCTGCGCAGCCAGGCGAGCCTGTTCTATGTCCCGAGCGACCTTGTCGCCGAGCCGCCCCAAGCCGGGCGGGCCGTCCGGCTCGGCGGGATGGTCGAGGCGGGCTCGATCAGGACCCGGCCCGACGGCGTCACGATCGACTTCGTGGTCGGCGACGGGGAAGCCAGGGTTCCGGTGCGCTACGCCGGCATCGTGCCCGACTTGTTCGTCGAAGGCTCGGGCGTGGTCGCGGAGGGACGCCTGCTGGCCGACGGCACCTTTGCCGCCGACACGCTGCTCGCCAAGCACGACGAGAACTATGTCCCGCGCGAGCTCGAGGCGATGACTGAGGCACAGAAGAAGGCCGCGGTGGCCGAGACCACGCAGTGATCGCCGAGCTCGGACATGCCGCGCTGTGGCTGGCGGCCGCGCTGGCTGCGCTGCAGCTCGTTGCCGGCCTCGCGGCGGTGCGCCAGAACGGGGGCGAGCTGGCTGCACTGGTGCGCCCCACCGCCGTGCTCCAGGGAGCGCTGAGCACGCTGTCGTTCGGGCTGCTGATTTGGCTGTTTTTCATCACCGATCTGTCGCTGAAACTCGTCGCCACGCATTCGCATTCGGACAAGCCGCTGGTGTTCAAGCTCGCCGGGACCTGGGGCAATCACGAGGGCTCGATGCTGCTGTGGGTCACGGTGATGGCCGTCTCGGGGGCGCTGATCGCGCTCGTCGAGCGGCGCCTGCCCGAGCGCACGATGCACGCGACGCTTGCGGCACAAGGCTTTGTCGCGCTTGGGTTTTACGCCTTCCTGCTGCTCAGTTCGAACCCCTTCGAGCGCCTGCTGGTGCCGGCTCCGGAGGGGCAAGGCCTCAATCCGCTGCTGCAGGATATCGGCCTCGCGTTCCATCCGCCGACGCTCTATCTCGGCTACGTCGGGCTGTCGGTTGCCTTCAGCTTCGCGGTCGGCGCGCTGTTGACCCGCCAGGTGACCCCCGATTTCGCCCGCGCGATGCGCCCCTGGGTGCTCGGCGCCTGGGTGTTCCTGACGATCGGCATAACCGCGGGCAGCTACTGGGCGTACTACGAGCTCGGCTGGGGCGGCTGGTGGTTCTGGGACCCGGTCGAGAACGCCTCGCTGATGCCGTGGCTCGCGGCGACCGCGCTGCTGCATTCGGCGAGCGTGCTCGCCGCGCGCGATGCCTTGCGCGCATGGACGATCATGCTCGGCGTGGTCGCGTTCTCGATGAGCATGGTCGGCACGTTCCTCGTCCGCTCGGGCATTCTCACCAGCGTGCACGCGTTCGCGGTCGACCCCGAGCGCGGCAGCTTCATCCTCGCGCTGCTGGCGATCTACATCGGCGGCGCGCTCGCGCTGTTCGGAGCGCGCGCGAACACGATTGCCGAGGGCGAGAAGTTCGCCGCGGTGAGCCGAGAGGGCGCGCTGGTGGTCAACAACGTGCTGCTCTCGGCGATCCTCGGCGTGGTCCTGCTCGGCACGCTCTATCCGCTGCTGACCGAGGCGATGGGCGTGCGTGTGTCGGTCGGCCCGCCCTATTTCGACCCCGTGGGGGCGGTGTTCGTGGTGCCGATGCTGCTGGTGATGGCGGCCGGCCCGCTGCTGCGCTGGCGCCGCGACAACTTTGCGCGGGTGAGGGGGCCGCTCGTCTTGGCCGGGCTGATCGCGCTCGCGGTGGCGGCGATAAGCCTCGCGCTCGCGCCCATCGGCGTGCTGCCGCTGATCGGGCTGACGCTCGCGGCGGGGCTGGCGCTCGCCAGCCTTCTGCCGCTGCGCGGGCGCGACCTCAGGCGGCTGCCGCTGGCCACGTGGGGCATGGTCCTTGCGCACCTTGGCATCGCGGTCGCGCTGTTCGGCATGGCGAGCGACAGCGCGTTTTCGAAAGAACGGCTGTCGGCCCTGCGCGAAGGGGAAAGCGCCGAGGTGGGCCCGTGGCAGGTGACGCTGGCCTCGGTCGACCCTGTGGCCGGGCCCAACTGGACCGCGCTCGAAGGCGTTATGCTTGCGCGCTACGCAGGCGGCCCAGCGACCGAGCTCCACCCGCAGGCGCGCAGCTTCTGGTCGCCGCCGCAGGAGACCACCGAGAGCGCGCTGGCGACCCGCTGGAATGGCCAGCTCTATGCGGTGCTCGGCAAGGCGGCGGACGGCGAGCGCTGGCAGGTGCGGCTGTGGTGGAAGCCGTTCGTGACCTTCATCTGGTACGGCGGGTTGCTCATCGCGCTCGGCGGTGCGCTGGCGCTGATCGGCCGGGCGAGGGGCGACCTGCGGCGGCGCACGGTCAGGCGCAAGGCGGCGGCGCGGCGGGCGGAGGCTGTGGCATGAGGCACTGGCGCTTTTTCCTGCCGCTCGCGCTGTTCGCGCTGTTCCTGGGGGTCGCCGGCTACCAGCTCACCCAGCCCAAGGACGAGTTCGTCGATTCGGCGATGATCGGCAAGCCGATGCCGGCCTTCGCGCTGCGCCCGGCGAGCCCCGACCGGCCGGGCCTGACCTCTGCCGACCTTGCCGACGGGCGGGCCAAGCTGGTCAACATCTGGGCGAGCTGGTGCGTGCCGTGCATCGCCGAGGCGCCGCACCTCAACGCATTGAAGCAACAGGGCGCACCGATCGTCGGCGTGGCGATCCGCGACCGGCCGGAGGATGTCGCCGCGTTCCTCGCGCGGCACGGCAATCCGTTCGAGCGGATCGGCGCCGACGACCTCAGCGAGCTCCAGCTGGCAATCGGCAGCTCGGGCGTGCCCGAGACCTTCGTGGTCGACGGGCGCGGCATCATCCGCCACCAGCACATCGGCGACATCCGCGCCGAGCATGTGCCCATGCTGCTCGAAAAGCTGCGCGAGGCACGCCGATGAAGCGCTTCTTTCTGCTGTTTGCACTGTGGAATAGCGTTCCGCTTGCGGCGCTTGCGGCGCAGGACAGCATGCCGCCGGCGCCGTATGCCTATCGCCAGCTCGACGACCCGGCGATGGAGGCGCGGGCGCGCGGGCTGATGGAAGAGCTGCGCTGTCTCAAATGCCAGAGCCAGTCGATTCACGACAGCGACGCCCCGATGGCTGGCGACATGCGCCACCAGGTGCGCGTGCGGATCGCGGCCGGCGAGGAGCCCGAGGCGATCCGCGCGTGGATGATGGAGCGGTACGGCGACTACGTCAGCTACGCGCCGGTAGTCAGCCGCACGACCTGGCCGCTCTACGCCGGGCCGCTGGTGCTGCTGGGGCTCGCCGCGCTGCTGCTGTGGCGGCGGTTCCGGAGGGGGCGATGAGCTTCGTGCCGCCGATCCTTCTCGCCGCGGCGGCGTTCGCCTTCGCGGTGCTCGCGCTGCGTCTGCCGCGCAGCGGCAGGGCGCTGCTCGGCGCGGCGCTGATGTTCGGGCTGGCTGGCTACGCGCTCGAAGGTTCGCCAGGGCAGGCAGGCTCGCCCAAGTCCGCCGCGCGGCCGATCCCGCAGGGCAGCGCCGAGCTGGTCGAGGCGCGGCGCGAGATCTATGGGCCCACCCCGCCCAGCCGCTTCGTGACCGTGGCCGACGGGTTCGCGCGCCGCGGCCAGTACGCGGACGCGGCCGGCATCCTGCGCGGCTCGCTGGCGGCAAACCCCGACGACCAGGAAGCATGGCTGGCGCTCGCCAACGCCCTCGCCGAGCACGCCGGCGGCCAGCTGACCCCCGCGGCGCTCCTTGCCTACGAGCGGGCCGAGCGCGCCGACCCGAGCCACCCGGGACCCGGATTCTTCCTCGGCGTCGCGCTGATCCGCAACGGCCGCCCGCAGCAGGCACGCGCCGTGTGGGCCGAACTGCTCGCGCGCGCGCCCGCCGACGCCGCCTGGCGCGCCGGGCTCGAGGAACGGCTCGCCCGGCTCGACGCGCTGATCGCGCAAGGGCCAGCGCAGTAGCGCCCGATGCCCGCGATTGCCGCGTGGCATCGCCGGTGCTAAGCGCCGCCGCCTTCATGACCAGGATCGAGCCTCGATGAGCCAGGCAGCCGTGCACGGCACTCCGGGCGACCGGTCCACCGCCGCCCGGGTCAAGCTCGCTGTGGGCGCGATCGGCGTGGTGTTCGGCGACATCGGGACCAGCCCGATCTACGCCTTCCGCGAGACCTTCGCCTCGCACGGCGACGTGCCGGGCATCCAGGTCGATCCGGTGCACATCCACGGGGTGCTGAGCCTGGTGTTCTGGTCGATGATGATCGTGGTGACGTTCAAGTACGTGCTCACGATCATGCGCGCCGACAACAAGGGCGAAGGCGGCAGCCTCGCCTTGCTTGCGCTGATCAACCGCAAGAGCGACGGTGCGCGCTGGACCGGCCCGCTGGTGCTGCTCGGGGTTTTCGCCACCGCGCTGTTCTACGGCGATTCGATGATCACCCCGGCGATGTCGGTGCTGTCCGCGACTGAAGGGCTGCAATACGTGCATCCGGGCTTCAAGGGGTGGATCGTGCCGCTCGCGGTCGGCATCCTGTTCGCGCTGTTCGCGATCCAGTCGCGCGGCACCGAGCGGGTCGGCAAACTGTTCGGGCCGATCATGGTGGCTTACTTTGCGACCCTCGCGGTGCTCGGCACGATGTACGTGGTGACGATGCCGGGGATCATCCTCGAAACGCTCAACCCTCTGAACGCGGTCAACTTTTTCATCGCCGACGGCTTCCGCGCGTTCGTTGCGATGGGCAGCGTGGTGCTGGCGGTGACTGGGGCGGAGGCGCTTTACGCCGACATGGGCCATTTCGGGCGCAAGCCGATCGGCGGGAGCTGGCTGGTCTACGTGCTGCCCGCGCTGATGCTCAATTACATGGGGCAGGGCGCGATGGTCCTGTCCGCCGCGGGGTCCGAGGCGAGCGAGCTGATCAAGGACCCGTTCTTCCTGATGATCCCCGAGATGATGCGCATCCCGGTGACGGTCCTCGCGCTCGCGGCCACCATCATCGCCAGCCAGGCGGTGATCTCGGGCGCGTTCTCGCTCACCCGGCAGGCGATCCAGCTGGGTTTCATCCCGCGCATGCAGATCAAGCACACCAGCGCCGCTGCCGCGGGGCAGATCTACATCCCGGTGGTGAACTGGGGGCTGATGGTCATGGTGCTGGTACTGGTGCTGTTCTTCCAGTCGTCGAGCAACCTCGCCGCCGCCTACGGCATCGCGGTGACGGGTGCGATGTTCATCGACACCATCCTGATGGCGGCCGTGCTGCTGTCGCTGTGGCGCTGGCCGCTGTGGAAGGCGCTGCCGCTGATCGCGGTGTTCATCGTGGTCGACATGGCCTACCTCGGCGCGAACCTCATCAAGGTGCCCGACGGCGGCTGGGTGCCGCTGGTGATGGGCGCCATTATCTTCACCCTGCTGACGACCTGGGCGCGCGGGAGGGCGCTGATGCGTGCGTCGATGGCCGAAGCCTCGATGCCGATCGGCATTTTCGCCAAGAGCGCCAAGGGCAGCGCGGCGCGCGTGCCCGGCACGGCGATCTTTATGTCGTCCTCGCGCGAGGGAGTGCCCTCGGCCTTGCTACACAATATCAAACACAACAAGGTGGTCCACGAGCGGGTGGTGGTGCTCACCGTGGCGATCGAGGACGTGCCGTATGTGGCCGAGGAAGATAGGGTCGAGCTGACCGAGCTGGGGGACGGCTTCTATCGCATGGTGCTGCGCTACGGCTTCCACGAGGAGACCGACCTGCCCTCGGTGCTGGCCCGCTTCGACCGTTGCGGCGGGCTGTTCGAGATGATGCAGACCAGCTTCTTTCTCAGCCGCCAGACGCTGATCGCGGCCAAGCGCCCCGGCATGGCGCTGTGGCGCGAGAAGCTGTTCGCGTGGATGCTGCGCAACTCGGCGACGGCGATGGAGTTCTTCCGCCTGCCCACCAACCGCGTAGTCGAACTGGGCAGCCAGGTAGAGATTTGAAGGAATCGCGAATGACGACGACGATCGAGCTCAAGCTGACCAGCGAGGAAATCGAGATGCTGCTCGACGCGCTCGAGGCCGACATGGAGGGTTACGTCGAGGCGGCCAAGGAAGCGCGCGGCAACAACAGCCGCGCGGATGTCGAGACTTTCACCGAAGCCGGGCAGCGGATCGCCGCGCTGATGGGCAAGCTGCGCCCTTACGTCGACGACTGAACCACTGACCAGCTCGCTCGTCCTGAGCTTGTCGAAGGACGTGGCGCTGTGGACGACCCAAGTGCAACACCCTTCGACAGGCTCAGGGCGAGCGGGGATTGGCTAGCGGGCGGTAGCTGCCAGCGAGCCGTCCCCAATCGCCGGATCAGCCGAGGTTGGCGCCGATCATGCAGTAGAGCATCGGCAGCGACAGCAGCAGATTGGTGCGGCTGGCGGCGAGCGCGCGCGGCGCGAGCCGGGCCTTCTCCTCCGCGTTCGCTTCGATGAGGCCGAGGATCTTGCGCTGCGCGGGCCAGATGATGAACCACACGTTGAACGCCATGATCAGCCCAAGCCACATGCCGAGGCCGATCATGTTGACCCCGTCGGCCCCCTGGCCCTGGAAGGTCAGCGCGTCGATCGCATAGCCGTTGTGGAACGCGATGATCAGGCCCAGCAGCACGGTGATCGCCGCCGCCCAGCGGAAGAAGAAGAACACCCGCGGGGCGATGTGCCCGGTGACCCCGGCCTTCAGCTCCGCGGGGATCGACGGCATCGTCGGCACCTGGACGAAGTTGAGATAATAGAGCAGCCCGATCCACAGGATACCGAAGAAGGCGTGCAGCCAGCGGAACACCTCGTCGCTGAGCGAGCGGGGATCGTCCCCCGTCCAGCCGGCAAACGCCGCGATCACCACGATCGCCAGCACCAGCCCCGCGACCAGCACGAGGTGCAGATTTCCGAAAAACTTGGCCATGTGCGTTCCCCCACTCAGAACTCGGTCGCGCAATCTGGCCCAAAAGACGGGCGGGATGCAACTCCCGGGCGTTCAAGGCGGTGGAGGAATGCTCTCCTCCTCGCGCAGCCCTTCGGCGGCGAGGCCGTGGCGCAGCAGCATCGGGATCTGGCTGAAGGTGAACAGGAACGACAGCGGCATGAACACCCACAGCTTGGCCCACAGCCAGTCGCCGAAGCTCAAGTACGCGCGCAAGGCTTCGTTGAGCGCGGCGAGGGCGACGAAGAACAGGCCCCAGTTGCGGCTCAGCTTGAGCCAGCCTGCCTGATCGAGCCCCTCGAACGCGGCCTCCAGCAGCACCTGCAGCAGCGCCTTGCCGCGATACCAGCCGATCAGCAGCGCGGCGGCGAACATCGCGTAGATGACGGTCGGCTTGATCTGAATGAAGCGCTCGTCGCGCAGCCAGATGGTCAGCGCGCCGAAACCGACGATGAGCGCGGTCGAGAGCCACAGCATCGGCGAGACCCGCCCGAGCTTCCACTTGGAGAACGCCAGCGCGAACAGCGCCGCCACGATGAACGCGCCGGTGCTGTGGACCACCGCGAGGATCTCCGATCCGGGCGAGCCGTCGGCGGGAGCCAGCCATTTGTACACCACGAAGAAAACCAGGATCGGCCCGTAGTCGACGAGGACGTTGAGCCAGCCCGAGGGTTTGCGCCGCGCATCGGCCATCAGGCGACTCCGGCGATGACGCGGGCGACCAGGTCGGGGTCGAACGGGCGCAGGTCATCGAGCTTCTCGCCCACGCCGATTGCGTGGATCGGCAGGCCGAACTGCTCGGCCGCGGCGACCAGCACCCCGCCGCGCGCCGTCCCGTCGAGCTTGGTCATGACGAGGCCGGTCACCCCTGCCACTTCTTTGAAAATCTCGATCTGCGACAATGCGTTCTGCCCGTTGGTGGCATCGAGCACCAGCACCACGTCGTGCGGCGCCTCGGGGTTGAGGCGGCCGAGCACGCGGCGGATCTTGGCGAGCTCGTCCATCAGCTCGCGCTTGTTCTGAAGGCGGCCCGCGGTATCGACGATCAGCGCGTCGGTGCCCTTGGCGGTCGCTTCCCTCACCGCGTCGAACACGATCGAGGCAGGGTCGCCGCCTTCGGGGCCCTTGACGATCGGCACGCCGACCCGCTCGGCCCAGGTCGACAGCTGCCCGATCGCGGCGGCGCGGAAGGTGTCGCCCGCGGCGAGCATGACGGCGTAGTCCTCCTCCTGCAGCCAGTGCGCGAGCTTGGCGATGGTGGTGGTCTTGCCGCTGCCGTTGACGCCGATCACCAGAATCACCTGCGGGCGGGGAAAGGCGGTAATCGCGAGCGGTTGCGCGACCGGGCGCAGGATCGCGGCGATCTCCTCGGCGACCGCCTCCTTGAGCTCGCGCTCGGTGATGCCGAGGCCGAAGCGCTTTTCGGCGAGCTTGTCGCGGATGCGGCGGGCGGCCGCGGGGCCGAGGTCGGAAACGATCAGCGCATCCTCGACATCGTCGAGCGTCGCCTCGTCGAGCCGGGCGGTGCCGACCACCGCGGTGAGATTCTCACTCAGCCGCTCGGACGTCTTGCGGAAACCCCCGAACAATCGCTCGGTCCAGCTCGGTGCGGTCACGCGAGCAGGCCCTGCTCGAGGCGCGCGGGGGTGACGGCGACAATCCGTCCGGCCGCCGCGCTCGGCGGCAGCGCCACGCGCGCAAAGTTGGGCGCGTGGCCGGTCCCGTCGCGCTCGGCGAGCACCGCCAGCGTTCGGCCGATCAGCGAGCGGAGCCACGCATCGCGCACTTCGGCCACCGCGGCGCGCAACTCGGCCGCCCGGCGCGTCGCGGTCGCGCGGGGCACCTGCGGCATGCGCGCGGCCGGGGTGCCAGGGCGGGGGGAGTAGGGGAACACGTGGCCGTGCACCACGCCGAGATCGCGGACGATCGAAAGGTTGGCGGCGTGGTGCTCCTCGTCCTCGGTCGGGAAGCCGGCGATGAGGTCGGCGCCGATGGCGAGCTCGGGCCGCCGCGCGCGCAGCCGTGCGACCAGCGCCGCCGCTTCGGCGCGCCGGTGGCGGCGCTTCATGCGCTTGAGGATCAGGTCGTGCCCGTGCTGCAATGACAGGTGGAGGTGGGGCATGACCCGCGCCTCGCCCGCGATCAGCTGCTCGAGCAGCGGGTCGATCTCCGCCCCGTCGACCGACGACAGGCGCAGCCGCGCAAGGGCGGGAAACGCATCGAGGATCGTCTCGACCAGCGCGCCGAGCGCCGGCGCGCCGGGCAGGTCGTGACCCCAGCTGGTGAGATCCACCCCGGTGAGCACAACCTCGGCGGCGCCGCGCGCGAGATGGGCCTCGACCGCGCGCAGTACTTCGCTCACCGGCAGCGACCGGCTCGGCCCGCGCCCCTGCGGGATCACGCAGAACGTGCACGCGTGGTCGCACCCGTTCTGCACCGCGACGAACGCGCGCGTGCGGCGCGGTTCGAAGGGATGGGGCGCGGCCGGCGCGTTCCAGGCGCGCGGATCGAGCTTGGCGGCGTTTGCCACCAGGCCGTCGACCTCGGGCATCGCGGCGAGCGCGGCGCGCTCGGTTTCGGCCGCGCAGCCGGTGACCAGCAATCGCGCCTCCGGCCGCTCGCGGCGGGCGCGGCGGATCGCCTGGCGCGTCTGCCGGACCGCTTCGGCGGTGACGGCGCACGAGTTGATCACGACCGTGTCGCCCGCCCCCGCGAGCAGCGCGCGGATGCGCTCGCCCTCGGCCAGGTTCAGCCGGCAGCCGAGCGAAACCACCCGATCGCTCACGCGAAATCGCCCCAGTCGAAGCTGCCGCGGAAGCTCTCGGCGGCCGCGCCGGTCATTGCGATGCGGCCGTCGGCGTTCCATTCGATCTCGAGCGGGCCGCCGGGAAGGCGCACGGTCGCCGCGCGCCCGGAAAGCAGCCCCCGGCGGATCGCGGCGACCGACATT
>JBHWTG010000255.1:0-5492 GCA_043427735.1 Tsuneonella sp.
CCTGTCCCAGAGCCAGTTCGACCGGCTCGGCCGACAGCTCCGGCGCACGCGACAGCGGCAGCGGCACGGGGGCGGGGGGTAGTGGCACAGGGACCGGCAGCGGCACCGGCGGCGGCGGACAAGGCGGCGGCATCGCCAGCCCGCCGGTGCACATCGGCGGCGCGATCAACAACGCGCGCGATTACCCGGTTCCGCCCGGAGGCCGTGCGGCGCGGGTCGGGACCGAGGTCGTCGTCCGCGTTGTCGTCACCCCGGAGGGGCGCGCCACCGATTGTAGCGTCTATCGCCCGAGCCCCGACCCCGAAGCCGATGCGATCACCTGCCGACTGGTGGTGGAGCGGCTGCGCTTCCGGCCGGCGACCGATTCCGCAGGCAACCCCGTCGCCGCGCCGTTCCTGTGGCGGCAGCGCTGGTTTTGAGGGCTCTCCGCGCGCAATCGGCGTTGCGGCGCGGCCTTCGGAGCCGGGGCAGATCGACGGCGTGTTGCATCTGATGCCCGAAATGTGCGTTAGCGCGGCATGAGCGATCCCCTGATCCAGCCCGTCGTCCTGTCCGGGGGGAGCGGCACCCGCCTCTGGCCGCGCAGCCGCAAGGCCAAGCCCAAGCCGTTCCTGCCGCTGACTGGCGCTCGGACGCTGTTCGAAGCGACGCTCGAGCGCTGCCAGGACGAGGGAGTGTTCGCCGACCCGATCGTGGTCGCCGGCGCCGCGCACCTGCCGCACATCGCAGAGCAGGCGAGCAAGCAGACCACGGTCGTGGTCGAACCCGAGTCGAAGAACACGGCTCCTGCTATCGGCCTCGCCGCGGCGCTGCTCCCGGGCGATGCTGTCATGCTCGTGTGCCCCAGCGACCATCACATCGCCGATCGCACCGCTTTCGTTGCGGCGGCCCAGGCGGCAGCACGGCTCGCGGCCGACGACTGGATGGTCGCCTTCGGCATCGCTGCGACCCGCCCCGAGACCGGTTACGGGTATATTCGCATCGGCGCGCCCATTCCGGGCGGCTTCCGCATCGACCGCTTCGTCGAGAAGCCCGATCGCGCCACGGCCGAGTCGTTTCTGGCGGGCGGCGGCCATGCGTGGAACGGGGGCATCTTCGCCTTCCGCGCGGGCGCCTTTCTCGACGAACTCGGCCGGTACCGGCCGGCGATGGCCGAAGCGGTGCGTCAGTCAGTCGCCCTGGGGCGCTACGAGAACCAGCAGTTCCACCCGGCGGCTGCGCCCTTCGCGGCCATCGAGGGAGAGTCGGTCGACTACGCGGTGATGGAAGCCTCCGCGCGGGCCGCCGTCGTGCCGGTCGAGATGGGCTGGTCGGACATCGGCGGGTGGGACGCGCTGCGCGACGCGCGACCCGGCGACGCGGCCGGCAACCGAACGAGCGGGCGAGTCGAGCTCGTCGATTGCAGCAACGTGCTGGTCGACAGCGACGGGCCGCGGGTGTCGGTGATCGGGCTCGACGACGTGATCGTGGTGGTCGATGGCGACGAGGTGCTGGTGACCGCCGCCAGCCGTGCGCAGCAGGTCGGCAAGCTGTCCGGAGCGGCAAACCAGTGAGCGCTGCCGGTCCGATCCCGACGAGGCCGGTCGAAAAACCCTGGGGCCGCGATGCCCTGCCCCCGCCGTTCACGGCGCCCCCGGGCAAGCGGATCGGCGAGATCTGGTTCGAGCCGCCGCCCGAGCTGCCCGAGCTGCTGGTCAAATACCTGTTCACCGGCGAGAAGCTGTCGGTCCAGGTGCATCCTTCGGCGCGGGACGCGCCCCCCGGCAGCAGCGGCAAGGACGAATGCTGGCTGGTGATCGCGGCCCAACCCGGCGCGCAGCTCGCGGTCGGCTTCCGGCGCCCCGTATCGCGCAAGGCAATGCGCGAAGCGGCGCTCGACGGGTCGATCGAGCACCTGCTCGCGTGGCGCGATGTCGCCCCGGGCGATTTCATCTACCTGCCGGCGGGCACCGTTCATGCGATCGGCGCCGGACTGTCGCTGATCGAGGTCCAGCAGAACTCGGACGTGACCTATCGCCTCTACGATTACGGCCGGCCGCGCGAGCTGCATCTCGAGGCAGCGATTGCCGTCGCCGACGGTGAGCCTCACTCGTCCGCGCTGCGCCGCCGCCTGCCGGAGCGCGGGTCTGTGGCGCTGGTCGAGGGGCCGCATTTCCGGCTCGACCGACTCGACGGTGCCCCCGATGGCGAGACCCTCGCGCGCTACGCCCGCCGCGCGGTGCTGGCGATCCCGCTAAACGGTCCGGTGCGGGCGGGCGAGGCGGCGATTGCGGCGGGGGAATGCGGTGTCGTGCAGGCCCTGAGCGACCTCACGGTCCCCGCCGGCGTGCGCGCGCTGATCGCGCAGCCGATCTAACCAGGCGATTGCGCGGGGCTTGACCCCGCGCGAGCGCGTGGCAGTTTGCCGGGCGGGTCGTCCGTGGGGGAGAGGGCGATGCGCGCACGTACAACACGGCTCCTGCTCGGCACCGCGCTGCTGGCGGCCGGGTGCGACATGACGGTGACCGGCGTTGGCGGCTCCGCCAGCGAGGAGGCGCGCGGCGACGGGAGCGGCACGGTGCCGGTGGCCGCGTATCCGGAGCGGGTGCTGTGGGGCGATACCCACCTCCACACCGACAACTCGATCGACGCGTTCGGCTTCGGCGTGCGGCTGGGGCCCGAGGCGGCGCTGCGGTTCGCCCGCGGCGAGAAAGTCACCGCCACCACCGGCGTGGCCGCGCAGCTCGACCGGCCGCTCGATTTCCTGGTCATCGCCGACCACTCCGACGGGCTCGGCGCCACCCGGCGGCTGTACGACGCGCCCCGGCTGCTGATCCGCGATCCGGTGCTGCGGCGCTGGCACGACATGATGCACGAAAGCCCGCGGCAGTCTGCGCGGGCGATGTCCGAACTGATCACAGCCGCGTCCAATGACACGCTGCCGGCGGCGATGCGCGACCCCGAGAACCAGGCCAAGGCGACCGAGGAAATCTGGCAGCGGCACCTCGACACGCTCGACCGCTTCAACGAGCCCGGCAAGTTCACCGCGCTCGCCGGGTTCGAATACACCCTGCAGCCCGACGGCAACAACCTGCACCGCGTGGTGGTGTTTCGCGACGGCAGCGCGAGGACGAAGCAGGTCCGCCCCTATCCCGGCCTTGGCGGCCGGGTCGACGGGCTGTGGGACTACATGGCGGCGTACGAGAAACGCACCGGCGGGCGCGCGCTGGCGATTCCGCACAACTCCAATCTCTCGAACGGGCTGATGTTTGAGCTGACCATGCCCGGCGGCGGGCCGATGACCGCCGAATATGCCCGCAAGCGCGCCCGCTGGGAGCCGGTGGTCGAGGCGACCCAGATCAAGGGCGACAGCGAAGCGCACAAGTTCCTCTCGCCCAACGACGAGTTCGCCAGCTTCGGGGTCGCCGGGTGGGAGCTCGGCAACCTGCCGCTCACGCGCCGCAGCACCCCCGACATGTTCGGCGGCAACTACGTGCGCGAGGCGCTGAGGCGCGGGCTGACGATCGAGGCGCGGACCGGGGTCAATCCCTACCGCTTCGGGCTGATCGGGGCGACCGACGCCCACACCGCGCTCGCTACGGGCGACGAGGACAACTTCTACGGCAAGCACACCGGCAACGAGCCGCAGCCGGGGCGCGCGGCGAGCCCGCAGAATCTCGGCACCGCGCAGGGCCGGTTCGGCTGGCACTATCTCGCGGGTGGCTATGCGGGGGTGTGGGCCAAGGCCAACACCCGCGCGGAGATTTTCGACGCGCTGATGCGGCGCGAGGTCTACGCCACCACCGGTCCGCGGATGACCGTGCGGCTGTTCGGCGGGTTCGACTTCGCCGAGGCGGACTTCACCGGCCAGGGCTGGGTCGCCGCCGGATACCGCCGCGGGGTGCCGATGGGCGGCGAGCTTGCCGACGCCGGCCGTGCGCCGGTGTTCATGATCGAGGCTCTGAAGGACCCGCGCGGCGCCAACCTCGACCGGGTGCAGGTGGTCAAGGGTTGGCTCGATGCAAGCGGCCGGACGCACGAGCGGGTCTACGAAGTGGTGTGGTCCGATGCCGAGAGGCGGCGGATGGCGGGCGGCAGGGTGCCCGCGGTCGGCGATACGGTAGACCGCGCGCGCGCGACCTACCGCAATTCGATCGGGGCGAGGCAGCTGCGCGCGTTATGGCGCGATCCGGACTATCGCCAGGGCGAACAGGCGTTCTATTACGTGCGGGTGCTGGAGATCCCGACCCCGCGCTGGGTGCTGTTCGATGCGCTGCGCTACAAGCTCGAGCTGCCCCCCGAGGCGATGCGGGACGCGGTCGCGCAGGAGCGCGCCTACACCTCGCCGATCTGGCTGAACGCGCGAAAGGCGGCGAACCCGACGTGACATCGGCCACCCCGCGCCAGGGTGGCGCGAATGCGCAGCCAGCCGAAGGCAATCGCGATAGCGCGGGCAAGGACTTCGTGAGCTGGAGACGCTGGGCACGCGAGCCGCTGATTCACTTCCTGCTCGCGGGCCTTGCGATCTTTCTCGTGCTCGGCTGGCGGGACGAGCCCGCCGACCCCGCGAGCCGCACGATCCATTTGACGCGCGAGGACCAGGCGCGGCTGTCGGTCAACTTCGCTCAAGTAATGGGCCGCCCGCCGACCCAGGCCGAGCTCGACGCGGTGATCGCGCGCTGGGTGCGCGAGGAAGTGCTCTACCGCGAGGCGCTGCGGTTGGGGCTCGACGAGGGCGACGCGGTGGTCCGCAAGCGGCTGGCGCAGAAGATGGAGGTGATCGCCGCGAGCGCGGCCGACGCGGAAACGCCGGACGATGAAGCGCTTGATCGGTGGCTGAAAACGCACCCCGAACGCTTCGCGCAGGATATGACGCTGACGTTCGATCAGCTCTATTTCACCAGCCGCGGCCGCGCGGTCGTCGCCCAGACGTTGCTCGGCGGCGGCGCGGACTGGACGCGGCTCGGGGACCCGATCTCGCTTCCGGCCCGCTTTACCGGCGCGCGCCGCGCGGTCGTCGCGGCGGAGATGGGCGAGGAGTTCGCGCGCGCGCTCGCGCGGCTCGAGCCCGGCGAGCGCTGGCAGGGTCCGCTCGAGAGCGCACTCGGCTGGCACCTTGTGCGGCTGACCGCGCGCGAGCCCGGCGTAGTTCCGCCGCTGGCCGCGATCCGCCAGCGCGTCGAGGACGACTGGCGCGCCGAGACCGGCCGCGCGCGGCAGGACGCCGCCTACGCCGAACTGCGCCGCGCCTACCGGGTCACGATCGACCAATGAGATGGCCGCTCGCCGCGCTGCTGCTGGCCAGTCTCGGCAACGCGGCGCACGCCGACGAGCTGCGCCCCGGTTACGTCGAGCTTGAGCAGCTCGACGAAGGCCGCTGGTCGATGGCGTGGAAGCAGCCGCTCACCGCGCCCGGCACCCCGCGGCTGGTGGTGCCGTTGGTGCCCGGCAACTGCCGGCTCGCGGACCGGCCGCGCCAGCGCCGGGCGGCGCTCGCGCTGGTCGGCAACATT
>JBHWTG010000256.1:0-9741 GCA_043427735.1 Tsuneonella sp.
CAGCGCCACCCCGACCACCGTCACGACGAGCCAGACCCAGGGCCAGCCCTCCCCTTCCCCTTCCTTCGCGGAGGCCGTGTCGATCGGGGCGGGCGTGGTATGGTCGGTATCGTAGGTGGTTTCGGGGCGGCTCTTCAGCGCCGGATTGAGCGGCGCGTCTTCAGTGGGCTGGGTCGAGTCGGTCATTGATCGCTCCTTGACGATGGGCGGGGCCTGCCACGTGGCTGTGGGCGGCGCAGCCGTGTGCCCGCAGGCGCCAATCCACCATCGCCGTAAGGCACATCGTGCCCGGGTCAGCGCTGTCGCGCAACGAGGACATCAAGGTTGCCCAGTCTTCCTCCCCGGCGAAGCGCGAAAAGTCCGCGATGGCCGCGCGGACGTAGCTCACCTGACTGAGTCCGGCTCGCGCGGCGGCGGCGTCAACCTTCCCGGCCAGCTCGGGATCGCACGATTGCAGCCAGCTGCCGAACGTTTGCGCGGAGCGGCGCGCCGCGGCGAGAAGCTCGCCGAGCGTCACGCCGCGCCGGCCCCGTCGATCAGCACGCCTTCCACCCGGCCCCGGCGCGCAAGCTCGGCGACGTAACGCGCGGCTTCGAGCGACCAGCTGCGCGCCTCGAGCATGTCGGCGATCTTGCCGCGCGCCGCCTCGAACGCCAGCGTGCGCCCTTCGATCCGGCGGTGCAGGCGCAGGACATGCCACCCGAACGGCGAGCGCACCGGCTCGCTCGCGGTCTCCCCGTCGGTCAGTTGCTCGAGCGCCTGCTGCACCGGGCCGACGAGCTCGCCCCGGCGAACCTGGCCCAGCGACCCGTCCTGCTGCTTCGAAGCGCACGCCGAGAACGCCCGCGCGGCCGCGGCGAACCTGGCCGGATCGTTGCCGACATCGCGGGCGATCGTCCTGGCGCGGTCCCGGGCTGCGTGCCAGGCAGCCTCGTCCTTGCCTTCGGGCTCGATCAGGACATGCGCGGCGTCGAACAGGTCGGGCGTGCGAAACCGTTCGAGATTGGCTTCGTAGTAGCGGCGGCACTCGGCCTCGCCGGCTTGCGCGGGGCGCACTTCGCGGTCGAGAACAGCGGCGATCAGCGCGTCGTCGTCGGCCTCGCTGCGGCCCGCCTCGTCAAGCTCGGGCACCGCCTCGAGCCCTAGGCGATTCGCTTCCTGCAACAGCAGCTCGCGCACCGCGAGCGCGCGGGCCGCTTCCACCCAGGCGGTCTCGGCATCGGGCGCCGGGTGATGCTGGATCTCGCGGGCGATTGCCTCGGGATCGATCTCCACGCCGTTGACATAGACCTCCCCGAAGCTCGGCGGCGGCGGGATCAGCGGCTCCGGCCCCCCGCTGCAACCGTGGCTCTCGCACGCGCTGGGCATCGTTGGCGCGGGGCGCTGCTCCGGGTCCGCCAGGTTGATGACGTCGAGACGGCGGGTCATGCTCCGGCCTGCCCTTCCTCGGAGTGCTGGCGCAAGACGGTGGTGCCGCCATAGCTCGGAGCCACCCCGGCCGGTCCGCGGGTGCGCGAGTAGTCAGGCTTCGCAGAGCGGCGCGAGCGGACGATCTGATAGCCTGGCCTGAGCAGGAACCAGATCGGCGCGCTCCAGATGTGGACCAGCCGCGTGAACGGTGTGATCACGAACAGCGTGAGCCCGAGCACGATGTGCAGCTTGTAGACCAGCGCCACGTCGCGGATCGCGCCCGGAGCCGCGGGATCGAGCGTGAGGATGCCGTTCGCCCAGCTCATGAAACGGACCATTTCGGTCCCGTCGAGATGCTCGAGCGTCCAGTAGGTGGTCGCGATTCCGAGCACGAGCTGCACCCAGATCAGCACCAGCACGAGGATGTCGCCGAGCGACGAGCTGCGGCGGATGCGGGGGTCGAACAGCCGACGGTGCAGCAACAGGGTGCAGCCGACAAACGACGCAACCCCGGCGATGCCGCCCACCACCAGCGCGGCGGTCTGCTTGAAGCCATGCCCGATCCCGAGCGTGTCGAACACGTTGATCGGGGTCAGCAGACCGACCAGGTGCCCGAAGAACAGGACGATGATGCCCATGTGGAACAGGTTCGATCCGATCACCATCTGGCGTCGGCGCAGGAACTGGCTCGACTGCGAGCGCCAGCTGTACTGGTTGGCGTCGAACCGCAGGATGCTGCCGACCACCAGCACCGTGACGGCGAGGTAGGGATACCAGCCGAACGCGAGCTGATTGATGAAATCGGTCACCGTGTTGCCTCCTGCGGTTTGGCTCTGTTCGCCGCGCGGATGCGCGCGACGGGGCCGGTCGGCCCGCCCATCTCGTGCGCGGCGCCGGCGCTGAAGGACACCGGCGTCTCCTCCCACTCGTCCTCGACCGATGGATCGACCGGCGGCGTGTGCTCGTCGACCTGGGCGACCGCCGCGGCGTCGGGGCGCGCGCCGGCCAGCTCGACGAGGGCGTGAAAGATCGCCGCGTAGTCGGACCCGCGCTTGTCGAGCCGCTCGGCCAGCGCCGCGAACACGTGCGCGGGCTGGGCAAGCGTCTCGCGCGCCTCCGCCGGGGAAAGGAACGAGGCGTACTCGAGGAACACCGGCACGAAATCGGGAAGCTCGCTGGCCTCCAGAAAGAACCCGCTTTCGATGTATTGCTGGCCGAGATCGATCATCGCCTGGCCGCGCTCGCGGTTGTCGCCGTGGACATGCTCGAACAGATGGAGCGAGAGCGAGCGCGAACGGTCGAACAGCTCGCTGTAGTTCGCCTGCTGGTCGAGCAGCTCCTCTTCCGCGACGCGGTCGAGCAGCGGCTGCAGCCGGCGCAGAGCCGCGCGCGGCAGCGCCTGCTCGGTGCGCACGGCATCGCCGATCTCGGCCGCGTGCGCCTGGAGGTCGCTGGACGGATAAGCGAGCAGCGCCGCGAAAGCCTTGAGCGTGGTCCTCATGTCGGCACATCCATCCGCGGATCGCGCGGTGCTTTCCTGGTGCCGCCGCCGAACAGGTTGACCTTGCTGGCTCCCAGGGTGTTCTCGCGGAAACCGAAGCCCGACGACCCGCGCAGCACGTAGGCGTCCTCGTCGAGCTCGCGCCGCGCGGTCGGGATAACGTAGCGGTCCTCGTAGGCGGCGAGCGCCATGATCCGGTACATCTCCTCGATCGTTGCCCGATCGAGCCCCACGCGCTCGGGGATGCTCTCGTCGATCCGCCCCTCGACGCTCTTGGCGCGCATGTAGGCCCGCATTGCCAGCATCCGCTCGAGCGCGCCGGCGATCGGCTCCTCGTCGCCCGCGGTCAGCAGGTTGGCGAGGTAGCGCAGCGGAATGCGCAAGGATCGCACATCGGGCATCCCGTCCCTGGCCGAGATCTTGCCCGCCTCGGCAGCCGACTGGATCGGCGACAGCGGGGGCACATACCAGACCATCGGCAAGGTGCGGTATTCGGGGTGCAGCGGAAAGGCGATCTTCCATTCCATCGCCATCTTGTAGACCGGCGATTGGGTGGCCGCCTCGAGCCACTGGTCGGGAATGCCCTCGGCCCGCGCGGCTTCCTGCACCGCCACATCGTTGGGATCGAGGAACACCCCGAGCTGCGCCGGATAGAGGTCCTTGGGATCCTCGACGCTCGCCGCCGCCTCGATCTTGTCGGCGTCGTAGAGCACCACGCCCAGATAGCGGATGCGCCCGACGCAGGTTTCGGAGCACACGGTCGGTTGCCCGGTCTCGATCCGCGGATAGCAAAAGATGCACTTCTCCGACTTTCCGCTCGACCAGTTATAGTAGATCTTCTTGTACGGGCAGCCCGAGACGCACATCCGCCAGCCGCGGCACTTTTCCTGGTCGATCAGGACGATGCCGTCCTCCGCCCGCTTGTAGATCGCGCCCGAGGGGCACGACGCGAGGCACGACGGGTTGAGGCAGTGCTCGCACAGCCGCGGCAGGTACATCATGAAGGTCTTTTCGAACTGGCCGTAGATCTCCTTCTGAACCCCGTCGAAGTTGTAGTCGGCCGAGCGTTTTTCGAACTCGCCGCCGAGCATGTCCTCCCAGTTTCCGCTCCATTCGATCTTGTCGAGCAGCTCGCCGGTGACCAGCGAGCGCGGCCGGGCGGTCGGCTGCGCCTGCAGCTCGGGGGCCGACTGAAGCCACTCGTACTCGAACGTGTACGGCTCGTAGAAGTCGTCGATCTCGGGCAGGTGCGGGTTGGCGAAGATCTTCGACAGGATGCGCCACTTGGCGCCCTGGCGCGGCACGATCTTGCCGTTCTTGCGGCGGACCCAGCCGCCCTTCCAGCGGTCCTGGTTCTCCCAATCCTTGGGATAGCCGATGCCGGGCTTGGTTTCGACGTTGTTGAACCAGACGTATTCGACACCTTCGCGGTTGGTCCACACGTTCTTGCAGGTGATCGAGCAGGTGTGGCAACCGATGCACTTGTCGAGGTTCAGCACCATCGCGATCTGGGCACGGACTTTCATTCTGCGGCCTCCTGCGCGGCGGCTTGCCCGCCCCCGGTTCCCCAATCGGCCGATCCTCCGCCCGCGTGAACGCTGTCGTCGGCGGCTTTGTCGAACCAGTTCACCTCGCTCATCTTGCGCACGATCACGAACTCGTCGCGGTTGGCCCCGACGGTCCCGTAATAATTGAAGCCGTAAGCGAGCTGGACGTAGCCGCCGATCATGTGAGTCGGCTTCATGTTGATGCGCGTCACCGAATTGTGGATCCCGCCGCGCTGGCCGGTGATCTGCGAACCGACGGTATTCACCAGCTTTTCCTGCGCGTGATACATGATCGCCGAACCCGGCATGATCCGCTGCGAGACGATTGCCCGGGCGGTCAGCGCGCCATTGATGTTGAACACCTCGATCCAGTCGTTGTCGGCGATCCCGGCGGCGCGCGCGTCGTCCTCGCTGATCCATACCGTCGGTCCGCCCCGGTTGAGGCTGAGCATGATGAGGTTCTCGGTATAGGTCGAATGGATGCCCCACTTCTGGTGCGGAGTGAGGATGTTGAGCATGATCTCGGTGTTGCCGTTGGGCAGCTTGCCGACCACCTGCAGCACCGTCTTGGTGTCGATCGGCGGGCGCCAGGTGACGAAGCCCTCGCCGAACGCGCGCATCCAGTGGTGGTCCTGATAGAGCGACTGGCGGCCCGACAGCGTGCGCCACGGGATCAGCTCGTGGACGTTGGTATAGCCCGCATTGTAGCAGACATGCTCGCTCTCGAGCCCCGACCAGGTCGGCGAGGAGATGATCTTGCGCGGCTGCGCGGAGACATCGCGGAAGCGGATTTTCTCCTCTTCCTTGCCTTCGGCCAGGTGGCCGTGGTCGCGCCCGGTGATCGCGCCGAGCGCGGCCCAGGCCTTGACCGCGACCTCGCCGTTGGTCTCGGGCGCGAGCATCAGGATCGTCTCGCAGGCGTCGATGTCGGTATCGATCTTCGGCCGCCCGGCGGTGGGCCCATCGAGCACCCGGCCGTTGAGATCGCCGAGCAGCTCGATCTCCTTCTTGGTGTCCCAGCCGATCCCCTTGCCGCCGTTGCCGAGCTTCTCGAGCAGCGGCCCCATCGATGTGAACCGCGCATACGTCTCGGGATAATTGCGCTCGACCACGAACACCGAAGGCATCGTCTTGCCCGGGATCGGCTCGCATTCGCCCTTCAGCCAATCCTTCGGCTCGTAGGGCTGGGCGAGCTCCTGTGGCGCGTCGTGCATGATCGGCTGCATCACAAGGTCGTGCTCGACGCCGAGCACCTCGGGCGCCACGTCGGAGAACTTCTTGGCGATCGCGCGGAAGATGTTCCAGTCGCTCCTGGTCTCCCACGCGGGGTCCACCGCCGCGGACAGCGGGTGGATGAACGGATGCATGTCCGACGTGTTGAGGTCGTGCTTCTCGTACCACGTGGCGGTCGGCAGCACGATGTCGGAATAGATGCTGGTGGTCGACATGCGGAAGTCGATATTGACCATCAGGTCGAGTTTCCCGACCGGCGCCTCGTCGTGCCAGACGACGTCCTGCGGCCGGTCGATCCGCTCGTGATCCTCGTCGGTGCCGACCACGCCGTGCATCGAGCCGACGAGGTGCTTGAGGAAGTATTCGTGGCCCTTGCCGCTCGCGCCGAGTACGTTCGAGCGCCAGAAGAACATGTTCCGCGGCCAGTTCTGCGGGTTGTCCGGGTCGAGGCTCGCGGGCTTGATCTCGCCCGATTTCCAGCCGTCGGCGATCACGCTCGCGGGGTCCGCACCGGTTTCGTGCAGATGGCGCCCGAGCTCGATCGGATTGAGCTGGAGCTGCGGCGCGGACGGCAGCCAGCCCATCCGCTCGGCCTTGGCGTTGTAATCGATCAGGCTCGCCGACCAGTCGCCCTCGGGCGCGACAGGCGAGAGGATCTCGGACATCTTGAGCGTCTCGTAGCGCCACTGATCGGTGTGGGCGTAAAAGAAGCTCGTCCCGTTCATCTGGCGCGGCGGGCGCGTCCAGTCGAGCGCGAACGCCATCGGCAGCCAACCGGTCGCCGGCCGCAGCTTCTCCTGGCCGACATAATGCGACCAGCCCCCGCCCGACTGGCCGATGCAGCCGCACATCACGAGCAGCGCGATGATCCCGCGGTAGCTCATGTCCATGTGATACCAGTGGTTGAGCCCGGCCCCGAGGATCACCATCGAGCGGCCGCGGGTCTTCTCGGCGGTATCGGCGAACTCGCGCGCGACCTGGATGATCGCCGCGCGCGGCACCCCGGTGATCTTTTCCGCCCACGCCGGCGTGAAGGGCACGTCGTCGTCGTAGCTCCGCGCGACATTCTCACCGCCGAACCCGCGATCGACGCCGTAGTTGGCGCAGAACAGATCGAACACGGTGGCGACATACCCGCTCGTGCCGTCCGCCAGCTCGATGTGCTTGAGCGGCACGTTGCGCATCAGGATCGCGTCGTGCCCGGTGGCGACGAAATCGTGCGGCGCGGTTCCTCCGAAATAGGGGAATGCGACCGGCTCGACCGCGTCCTCGTGACCGGCGAGCGTCGTGCGCAGCCGGACATCGCGGCCGCTGCCGTCCTTTTCCTCCAGGTTCCACTTCCCCTTGTCACCCCAGCGAAACCCCGCCGAGCCGAGCGGCGCGACGAGCTCGCCCGAAAGCTCGTCGAACGCGACGGTCTTCCAGTCGGGGTTGGCATTTTCGCCGAGCCCCCCGCCGAGATCGGCGGCGCGCAGAAGGCGGTCGGGCACCAGCCGGCCGTCGCGCTCGACGACTTTGACCAGCAACGGAAAATCGGAATACTTGCGCGTGTAATCGGCGAAATACTCGGCCTGGCGGTCGACGTGGAATTCGCGCAGCACGACATGGCCCAGTGCCAGCGCCAGCGCCGCGTCGGTCCCCTGCTTGGGGTGCAGCCACAGGTCGGAGAACTTGGCCGCTTCGTTGTAGTCGGGCGAGATGACGACGCTCTTCGCACCGCGGTAGCGAACCTCGGAGTAGAAATGCGCGTCCGGCGCGCGCGTCATCGGGATGTTCGAGCCCCACACCAGCAGGAACCCGGCGTTATACCAGTCGGCGCTTTCGGGAACGTCGGTCTGCTCGCCCCAGGTCTGGGGAGAGGATGGCGGGAGGTCGCAATACCAGTCGTAGAACGACAGCAGATTGCCGCCGATGAGCGAGAGGTACCGGCTGCCCGCGGCGTAGGAGATCATCGACATTGCCGGGATCGGCGAAAAGCCGGCGATCCGGTCCGGCCCGTATTTCTTGATCGTGTAGGCATTGGCCGCAGCGATGATCTCGGTGACCTCGTCCCACCCGGAGCGGACGAAGCCGCCGCGCCCGCGCTTGGCAACCCAGTCGCGCCGCTTGTCGGCGTCCTCGACGATCGACTGCCACGCAGCGACGGGAGTCATCGTCTTGCGCGCCTCGCGCCAGTGGCGCACGAGCCGCGCGCGCACGAGCGGATATTTGATCCGCGTGCCCGAATAGAGATACCAGCTATAGCTGGCCCCGCGGGGGCAGCCGCGCGGCTCGTGATTGGGCAGATCGGGGCGGGTGCGCGGGTAGTCGGTCTGCTGGGTTTCCCAGGTGACGATGCCGCCCTTGACGTAGATCTTCCACGAGCACGAGCCGGTGCAGTTCACCCCGTGTGTCGAGCGCACGATCTTGTCCGCCGCCCAGCGCTTGCGATAGGCGTCCTCCCACTCCCGCGGCTCGTCGGTGGTGATCCCGTGACCGTCGGAAAACTTCTCGCGCGTGCGCCGGAAATACGTCAGCCGGTCGAGGAAATGACTCATGCGTCGTTGCTCCTGAATTACGCCGGCTGAGCCTGCGCCGGGCGCCGCCGCGCCCGTTCGATGCCGTGAAGGATGCCGCGCGGCCCGCTGTAGACGAACCAGGTCAGCGCCGCGCAGCTGAGGTAGAAGGCCAGGAACCCCCACAGCGCCGCGTTGGCCGTGCCGGTGAGCTCGATCGACGAGCCGTAGGCCTTGGGGATATAGAACGCGCCGTAAGCGGCGATCGCCGAGGTGAAGCCGATGACGGCTGCGGATTCGCGTTCGGCCTGCAGTCGC
The DNA here is from genome assembly GCA_043427735.1 of Tsuneonella sp. Lineage (GTDB taxonomy): Bacteria > Pseudomonadota > Alphaproteobacteria > Sphingomonadales > Sphingomonadaceae > Tsuneonella. Next base: position 8,505 of record JBHWTG010000256.1, read on the forward strand.
CTCTCATCCTCGGGCAGACCCGGCTCGGCCGTGTCGACCGCCTGGCGCATGATGCCGGGGACCATCTGAAAGGTCGAGGCGTTGCCGATCCCGCTGACGAAGAACAGCAGCAGCACCATCGCGAAGAACCCGGTGAAGCTTCCCTGGTTCAGGAACTGGATCATGCCCACGATGGCGACCATCTGGACCACGAACACCCAGAACGTCACCCTTGCGCCGCCCAGCCGGTCCGAAATCCAGCCCGTCCCGGCCCGCGACAGCGCGCCGATCAGCGGCCCGAAGAATGCGTATTTGAGCGCATCCACCTCGGGGAACACCAGCTTCGACAGCAGCGGGAATCCGGCGGACATGCCGATGAACGTCCCGAACGTGCCGGTGTAGAGCCAGCACATCAGCCACGTGTGCCCGCGGCCGAAGATCGTCGCCTGATCGGCGAACGAGGACTTGGCGGACAGGATGTCGTTCATCCCGAACCATGCCGCGAGCGCGCCGGCCACGATCAGCGGCACCCACACGAACCCGGCGTTCTGCATCCAGAGCTGGGTGCCGTCGGCCGCGGTCTGCGCCTGCCCGCCGAGCGCCCCGAACAGACCCATGGTGATCACCACCGGCACGAGGAACTGCATCAGGCTGACGCCGAGATTGCCGAGGCCGGCGTTGATCGCCAGCGCGTTGCCCTTCTCCGCCTTGGGGAAGAAGTAGCTGATATTGGCCATCGACGAGGCGAAATTGCCGCCCCCGAGGCCGCACAGCAATGCGAGGACGAGAAAGATCAGATAGGGAGTTTGCGGATTCTGCACCGCGTAGCCGATGCCGAACGCCGGGATCAGCAGCGACGCGGTGGACAGCGTCGTCCACAGCCGCCCGCCGAAGATCGGCACCAGGAATGCGTAGAAGATGCGCAAGGTCGCGCCCGACAGCCCGGGGAGCGCGGCGAGCCAAAACAGCTGGTCGGTGGTAAAGTCGAAGCCGATCGCCGGCAGCCGCGCGACGACCACGCTCCAGACCATCCACACGGCGAACGAGAGCAGCAGGCAATACGTCGAGATCCACAGGTTGCGCCGGGCGACCGCGCGGCCGCCGCCCTGCCAGAACGCCGGCTCCTCCGGCCGCCAGTCGGCGATCGGCCCGGCCTTGCGCGGGGGGACCACCACCCCGGGCTCGCCCAGGCCCTGCATCTCGGGCAGCTCGGGAACTTGCGCCGAGGTACCGCCCCGCTCGGCGCGGCGCTCCAGAC
>JBHWTG010000257.1:0-11886 GCA_043427735.1 Tsuneonella sp.
ATACTGATGACCGAGGCGGCGGGGTGGCGGGTCTGGATCAGCACCTCGCCCGGCTTGGCCCCGCGCCCGGCCCGACCGGCGACCTGGGCGATCTGCTGATACGTCCGCTCGGCCGCGCGCAAGTCGCCGCCCTCGAGCCCGAGATCGGCGTCGACCACCCCCACCAGCGTCAGCTCGGGGAAGTGGAACCCCTTGGTGACGAGCTGGGTGCCGACGATCACGTCGATCGCGCGGCTTTCCGCGCGGGCGACGAATTCGGCCGCCTTGTCGGGCGAGTTGATCGTGTCGCTGGTCACCACCGCCACCCGCGCCTCGGGCAGGATCTCGGCCACTTCGTCGGCGATGCGCTCGACCCCGGGGCCGCAGGCGACGAGGCAGTCGGGCTCGCCGCATTCGGGGCAGGCGGGCGGCGGCGGCGTCTCGTGCCCGCAGTGGTGGCAGGCGAGCCGGCGGCTGAGGCGATGCTCGACCAGCCAGGCCGAGCAGTTGGGGCACTGGAAGCGGAAGCCGCAGTTGCGGCACAGCGTCAGCGGGGCATAGCCGCGGCGATTGAGGAACAGGAGCGACTGCTCGCCGCGCGCGAGGCGCTCCTCCATCCCCGCCACCAGCCGCGGGGCGAGCCAGCGGCCGCGCGCCGGCTTCTCCTCGGTCAGGTCGACGGTGTCGATCGCCGGGAGCCGCGCGCCGCCGTAGCGGTCCTCGAGCACCAGCCGCTCGTAAACGCCGCTCTCGGCCATCTGCAGGCTTTCGAGCGCCGGAGTGGCGCTGGCGAGGATCACCGGCAGGCTTTCGAACCGCGCGCGCATCACCGCCACGTCGCGCGCGTTGTAGCGCACCCCCTCGTCCTGCTTGAAGCTGACCTCGTGCGCCTCGTCGACCACGATCAGGCCGAGCTTATTGTACGGCAGGAACAGCGCCGAGCGCGCGCCGACCACCACTTGCGCGGTGCCGGCGGCGATCGCGCGCCACGCGCGGCGGCGCTCGGTCGACTTGAGCGCCGAATGCCAGACCACCGGCGCGGCGCCGAAGCGGTCCTCGAACCGCCGCAGGAAAGCCTGCGTGAGCGCGATCTCGGGGAGCAGCACGAGCGTCTGGCGGCCGATCTCGAGCGCCGCGGCGACCGCTTCGAGATAGCATTCGGTCTTGCCCGAACCGGTCACCCCGTCGAGCAGGAACGGCTTGAACGCACGGGCCCGAACCGCGTCGCTGAAGCGCTGGCTGACGGCGCTTTGCGCGTCCGACAGCAGCGGCACGCAGTGGCCCGCGCGCGCGGGCGGGTAGGGCCGGTCGCAGTCGACCACCACCGGCTCGAGCACCCCCTGGTTGACCAGCCCGCGCAGCACCCCTTCGCTCACCCCGGCGATCCCGGCGAGCTCGCGGATGGTCGCCTGCTCGCCCGCCAGCGCCTCGATCGCCGCGGCGCGCTGCGGGGTCAGGCGTTCCGGCGAGCCGCCCGAGAGGCGATACTCGGTCATCGTCGCCGGGCCGCGCAGCGCGCCGCCGCTCGCCAGCACCATCCGCGCGACCGCGGCGAGCGGGGCGCAGTAGTAGTCGGCGGTCCATTCGATCAGCCGGCGCAGCTCCGCCTTGAGCGGCGGGACGGGGAGCACCGCGGCGAGCGGGCGCAGCTTGCCGTCCGGAACCTCGCTCGCGGGGAGCCGTTCCGCCTCCCAGACGATCCCGACGACCTGGCGCGGGCCCAGCGGCGCGACGACGACCGTGCCCGGACCGGCCGCGATCCCGTCGGGGACGCGATAGTCGAGCGGGCCGAGCGCGGCGTTGAGGATGACCAGTCGGGCGCGGTTCATGATGTCGGGCCCATATGGGCGCCGCGGGGGTGGAGCGGCAAGGTTGAGGACGAAAGCAATGACCGAACGGATTTCCACCATCGTCCACCGCCGGCGGTTCCTCGCCGGCACGCTCGCCGCCGGCGGCGCGCTCGCGCTGCCCGCGTGCACCGGCGGCTTCGGCGGGGGGTTCAGCTTCACCGACGCGATCGCGCGGCTGCTCTACCTGTCGACCGGCCGCGCGTTCGACCGGATGACCGCCCCGGGCGGGTTCTGGGACCAGCAGATCGCGCAGATCGGGCTCGAGCAGTTCCTCGGCGCGCGCGGCAACGTGCTCAACCGCATCCTCACCTCGCCGCTGTTCAAGGACCGGCTGGCGAGCGCGCTCGCGCCGGTGGCGTTCGACGCCGCGCAGCGGGCCGCCCCGATCGTCGCCGATACGGTGCGCACGATCGGTTTCGCCAACGCGGTGGACCTCATCCGCGGCGGGCCGACCGCGGCGACCAGCTATCTGCGGCAGGAGATGGGCTTCGCGCTGGTCGAGGCGATGCTGCCGGGCATCGGCAACGGCCTGCGCGTGGCGGGCGATCCGCTGGTCGGCGAAGCGCTGGGCGCGCTCACCGGGGTGGACATCGGCGGCGCCGCGCGCAGCTTCGCGACCAGGGTCGACGACGTGATCTGGGGCGAGATCGCGCGCGAGGAGAGCGCCATCCGGGCCAATCCGGAAAGCACCCGCGATCCGCTGATCATGGGCGCGTTCGGCGTGGGCGCCCGGCTCTAGCCGGGCCTCGTCCCACGCGGTAAGTCACGCCGGATTCGCATTTCCGGAAGGCTGCCTCCCCCATGAAATTCTTCGCCGACACCGCCGACATCGCCGACATCCGCGAGCTCAACGAGGCCGGCCTGCTCGACGGCGTCACCACCAACCCGTCGCTGATCCACAAGGCCGGGCGCGATTTCATCGAGGTCACGAAGGAGATCTGCGCGATCGTCGAGGGCCCGGTGAGCGCCGAGGTGGTCGCGCTCGACCATGCCGAGATGATGCGCGAGGCCGAAATCCTGCGCAAGATCGCCGACAACGTGTGCATCAAGGTGCCGCTGACGATCGACGGGCTCAAGACCTGCCGCGCGCTGACGGGCGATGGCACGATGGTCAACGTGACGCTGTGCTTTTCCGCGACGCAGGCGCTGCTCGCGGCCAAGGCAGGGGCGACGTTCGTGTCGCCGTTCGTCGGCCGGCACGACGACAACGGGTTCGACGGGATGGACCTCATCCGCGACATCCGCCTGATCTACGACAACTACGGCTTCGCCACCGAAATTCTCGTCGCCAGCGTGCGCCACGGGATCCACGTGCTCGAGGCCGCGCGGATCGGGGCCGACGTCATGACCGCGCCCCCGGCGGTGATCCGCGGCCTCGTCAGGCATGCGCTGACCGACAAGGGGATCGAGGGGTTCCTCGCCGACTGGGCGAAGACCGGGCAGAGTATTTGACGATAAGGCAGCGCAGCATCCTTCGACAGGCTCAGGATGAGCGGCTGCGGTTATTTCTTTGCAAGGTCCGCTCAGCCTGAGCTTGTCGAAGGCCGCGCACTACCGCTAGCCACACCCCAATGCCCGACGAGACCCCCCTCGACCGCTTCAAGCACGCGCTGACCGGGGCGAGCCGGGCGCTCGCGCACGAGCCCGAAGTCGAGGTCGCGTGGAGCGCCGACGCCCCCACCGTGCGCGGCAAGCAGATGCGGGTGCCGCTGCCCGGCCGCTCGCTGCCGCCCGACCAGGCCCGCGAGGCGCGCGGGGTGGCCGACGGGTTCGCGCTCAAGCTGCGCCATCACGACGAGGCATTGCACGCCCGCGGCGCGCCGTTCGAGCCGGTCGCGCGGGCGAGCTACGATATCGTCGAGGCGGTTCGTTACGAGGCGCTCGGAGCCAACGAATACAGCGGGATACGCGGCAATCTTGATGCGGCGACCGAACTGCGGACCGCAGGCGATCCGATCACCCGGGCGCTTCGCGCGGAGGATGTGCCGGTGCCGACCGCGCTCGGGCTGATCCTGCGCGAGAAGCTGACCGGCCAGCCGATCCCCCGCCGCGCCGCCGGCGGGGTGGCGTTGGTCCGCGAATGGATCGAGCAACGCGCCGGCGCGGACTTCGAAGCGCTCGCCGGAAAGATCGAGGATCAAAAGGCGTTTCAAGGTCTTGCGCTCGATCTTTTACGCCATCTCGAGCTGACGTTGCCCGACGAGAGCGAGCCCTCGCCCGACGAGGGCGACGAGGATGGCGACGATCCGCAAGGGGACGACGACGAGGGGGAGGACGACAGCGAGGGGCAGGCCGAGCCGCAGTCGACCGAGGTCGCCGGCGAGCTGGCCGAGGGCGACGACGACGGGGACGGCGAGCGCGACATGTCGTCGCAGGACGATCTGGCCGACGGCGAGCCCGCCGACGAAGGCGAGGAGGGCATGCAGCCGGTGCGTCCGAACCGGCCGTGGACCGACATCCCCGCGGGCTTCGACTACAAGGCCTGGACGACGAAGTTCGACGAGGTGGTCGAAGCGCCCGAGCTGTGCGATCCCGACGAGCTCGACCGGCTGCGGCACTATCTCGACAGCCAGCTGACCGGCCTGCAAGGCGTGGTCACCCGCCTCGCCAACCGGCTCCAGCGGCGGCTGATGGCGCAGCAGAACCGGAGCTGGGACTTCGACCAGGAGGAAGGCCTGCTCGATGCGGCGCGGCTCGCGCGGGTGATCATCAGCCCCGGGCACTCGCTGAGCTACAAGGTCGAGCGCGACGTCGAGTTCAAGGACACCGTCGTGACCCTGCTGATCGACAATTCGGGCTCGATGCGCGGCCGGCCGATCTCGATCGCCGCGATCAGCGCCGATATTCTCGGCAGGACCTTGGAGCGCGTCGGGGTGAAGACCGAGGTGCTCGGCTTCACCACCCGCGCGTGGAAGGGCGGGCAGAGCCGCGAGGCGTGGCTCGCCGAGGGCAAGCCCGCGCAGCCTGGGCGCCTCAACGACTTGCGCCACATCGTCTACAAGCGCGCCGATGAGCCGTGGCGCCGCGCCCGCCGCAACCTCGGCCTGATGATGCGCGAGGGGCTCTTGAAGGAAAACATCGACGGCGAAGCGCTGCTGTGGGCGCACGAGCGCCTGCTCGCCCGGCCCGAAGACCGCCGGATCCTGATGGTCATCTCCGACGGCGCGCCGGTCGACGACTCGACGCTGAGCGTCAACAGCGCCGGCTACCTCGAGCAGCATCTGCGCAAGGTGATCGACTGGATCGAGAAGCAGTCGCCGGTGCAGCTCGTGGCGATCGGCATCGGCCACGACGTGACCCGCTACTACCGCCGCGCGGTGACGATCATGGATGTCGAGCAGCTCGGCGGGACGATCGTCGAGCAACTGGCGGAACTGTTCGAGGCGGATTGAGCGATGTCGGCGCCGATCGTCCTGCTGATCTGCTACGCCACGTTCTTCCTGTTCGCGATGGTGCTTCCGACCGTGCGCGTGCTCCGGATGACAGGGATCAACCCGGTGGTCCTTGCTGCCGCCGATGATGCCGCCGGCTTCGTGGGCCGGATGTTCAAGCTGGTTCTTGGAATGCTGGCCGTTTACCTCGCGGCTTTGTCCCTCGGCTGGGCCAGCCAGCTTGGTCCTTTCGCCGTGCCTTACCGGGAGGCGCGGACCGCGGTCGGGCTGGTGCTGGTGGCCGCCAGCCTCGTGTGGGTCGTGATGGCCCAGTGGCAAATGGGCCGGTCCTGGCGCGTCGGCATCGACGATACGCATCCCGGCCAGTTCGTGGCCGGCGGTCTTTTTCGCATAAGCCGAAATCCGATCTTTCTCGGAATGATGGCGCTATTGCTCGGGCTGTTCGTGGTCATGCCCGATGCCTTGACCATGCTCGTGCTGGTGCTCGGCTTCACGCTCATTTCGGTGCAGATCCGCCTGGAGGAGGCGCATCTGGCGAGACGCTACGGCAGTGCATATGAGGAATACCGGGCGAAAGTGCGCCGCTGGCTTTGAATCATCGAGCAAATGACGGCACTGTTCGAGGCGGTTGAGCGACGCATACGAAGTGTGATATTGTATGCGGATGGGGAAGCTCGAACGAATCACCGTGACGTTACCCGAGAAGATGGCAGCCGGCCTTCGCGATCGGGTGGCGGCTGGTGAGTATGCAACAACCAGCGAAATTATCCGAGATGCGCTGCGGGGCTGGTGCGACAAGCAAGATCGTCGAATGGCCGCGGCGGAAAGTCTCAGGGCAATGATTGCCGAAGGCGAGCGAGGTCCGTTTCGCGACGGCGACGAATTTTTCGACGAGTTGGAAGCACGCTTGCAAAAATTGATCGATGCGAAGCCGGACGCTGCCTGATGCCTCGATTTGAGGTCTCGCCCAGGGCGGAGCGGGACATCGAAGATATCACTGATTTCATCGCTCGCGACAATCCGGCAAGGGCGTTGAGCTTCGCGCGAGAGCTGCGAGCGAAAATCGCGGAACTCGCCCAGTCACCGTCAATCTACCGAGAAAGGGTCGAGCTTCGCGCTGGGGTCCGAGCCGCGCGACACCGGCAGTATCTGATTTTCTTTCGGTTCGACGGCAACTTTATCGAGATTCTCCGGGTCTGGCATTCGGCTAGGGATCGGGAAGGACTCTTCGAGGCGGATTGATGGGGCAAGGCCGCGATACCTTGGACGATTTGCCACTGAGCACGCGGGCAAAGAATGCTCTTCGGAGCGTGGAGTGCTTTGGCCTCGAAGATTTGGCAGTTCAGAGGGAAGGGTTTTTAGACGAAGCTGTGAGATGCGGGCCGACTACTCGGCGCGAAATTACGGCGTTTCTGGAATCCTCAAAAATCAAGCTGCGCTCACGGTTGGATGCCGAAGCGAGCTTCCGATTGGAACGCCTTCTTTCACGAATGGTGAAACTGGAAAACGAGCTCAATTCGACTCGTGGTGAGGTCAGGCAGTTGTTGGAGACGCATCCGGATTTGGATTGGCGAAAAGCGTGAACATCTCCGAAGCCGTCGCCAGCCGCCGTTCGATCCGCGCGTTTCCCGACAAGCCGGTCGACCGTGCGGTGCTGGAACGAGTGCTCGCAAAGGCCCAGCGCGCGCCGTCGGGCGGGAACACGCAGCCGTGGCACGGGGTGGTGCTCACCGGGGAGCCGCTCGCCCGGCTGATCGCCCGCGTCGCGGAAGACCTGCCCAAGGGGCGCGCGGCGCACGGGCCCGAGTATCATATCTACCCGCCCGAGCTCGACGGCGCCTACGAGGCGCGGCGGCGCGCGGTGGGGGAGGACATGTACGGCGCGCTGGGCATCCCGCGCGAGGACAAGATGGCGCGGCTGATGTGGTTCGCGCGCAACTTCCAGGCGTTCGGCGCGCCGGTGCTGATGCTCGTGCACACTCCGAAATACATGGGCCCGCCGCAGTGGTCGGACATCGGCATGTGGCTGCAGACGGTCGCCCTGCTGCTGCGCGAGGAAGGGCTCGACTGCTGCTTCCAGGAGGCGTGGGCGGTCTATTCGCCGCAAATCCGCGAGGTGGTGGCGATTCCCGAGGATCACATCCTGTTCTGCGGCATGGCGATCGGCTGGGGCGACCGGGATGCGCCGGTCAATCGCTTCCCGGTCGCCCGCGCGCCGCTCGAGGAGGCGGTCCGCTGGGAGGGGTGGGGCTAGCCTCGCCTCGTCCTTGCGAGCGAAGCGAAGCAATCCATCTCCGGAAGCTGGATTGCCGCGTCGCCTTCGGCTCCTCGCAATGACGACAGAATTGAATAATCGGCGGCCTACGGCCAAAGCGCCCGCGATGACCGACCTCCGCCTGTTCAACTCGCTCACCCGCAGCCTCGAGCGCTTCGAGCCGATCCATCCCGGCGAGGCGCGGGTCTATTCGTGCGGGCCGACGGTCTACAACTACCAGCACGTCGGCAACATGCGCGCTTACGTGTTCGCCGACACGCTGGGGCGGGTGCTGAGCTTCAAGGGCTTCGACCTCACTCACGTGATCAACATCACCGACGTCGGGCACCTGACGACCGACGCCGACGCGGGCGACGACAAGCTGGAGAAGGCCGCCGCCGCGCAAGGGCGGTCGGCGTGGGACATCGCGCGCCACTACCAGGAGGTGTTCGAGGCGGACCTCGCGCGGCTTAATATCCGTGGGACCCAGCACCCGCGCGCGACCGAGTATGTCGAGGCGATGATCGCCTGGGCGCAGGCGATCGAGGCGAAGCACTGCTACCGCCTCGACAGCGGGCTCTACTTCGACGTCTCGACCGTGCCCGACTACGGCCGGCTGGCGCGCGCGAGCACCGAGCAGGGCGAGAGCCGCATCGACGGCGTCGCGGGCAAGCGCCACCCGGCCGACTTCGCGATCTGGCGCACCACGCCGCCGGGCGAAACCCGCCAGATGGAATGGGACTCCCCCTGGGGCCGCGGCGCCCCGGGCTGGCACATCGAATGCTCGGTGATGAGCGCCGAGCTGCTCGGCCACCCGTTCGACATCCACACCGGCGGGATCGACCACCGCGAGATCCACCACCCCAACGAGATCGCCCAGAACCAGGCGCATGCGTGCAGCGCCGACAGCGGCGCGCGCATCTGGATGCACAACAACTTCCTCGTCGACCGGCGCGGCAAGATGTCGAAATCGAGCGGCGAGTTCCTGACGCTCCAGGCGCTGGTCGACCGCGGCTACCACCCGCTCGCCTTCCGCCTGATGTGCCTCCAGGCGCACTACCGCAGCGAGCTGGAGTTCACCTGGGAGGGGCTGGGGGCGGCCTTGGTGCGGCTGAAGCGGATGGTGATGGGGGTTGAGGCCCTCCAAGCTCGTCATGCTGAACTTGTTTCAGCATCCATCGAGCCCCAGGAGCCGTGGGTGCGGAAGGGGGGATGGACCCTGAAACGAGTTCAGGGTGACGGCGACCTGAGCGAACCGCAGATTGCTGATGTGTTCGCCGACTTCGACGCGTGGGTAGCGAACGATCTCAACACCGCAATGGCGGTGGCAATCGTCGAGTCGGTTGTCGATTCCAAACCTATGAGGAAGGCGTTCCCAGTAACGGCGTTGAAAGCAGTCAGCGCGATGGATAGCGTCCTCGGACTGCAACTTCTGTCGCTTTCCCGATCAGACCTCAGAATACGGCCGGCCTTGGCGATCATTTCTGAAAGCGAAATCGAAGCCGCCCTCGCTCGTCGCAAGGAAGCGCGCGCCGCCAGGGACTTCGCCGCCTCCGATGCGATCCGCGATCAGCTCGCGGCGCAGGGTGTCGAGGTGATGGACGGCGATCCGCTGGGGTGGGATTGGAAGCTCGAACACATAGCATCGTCGCCCCGGGCCTGACCCGGGGCCAGGCTTCCTGCTGCGCGCGCGAGAAGAAGCCTTGGCCCGGATCAAGTCCGGGCCGACGAAGGGGAGGAAGGGGGTAAATACATGACCGTCGCCGTGCTGTCCGGCCTCGTCCGCCCGCTGGTCGAGCCGCATCTGCCGCCGGAGATCGAGCCGCGCTGGTACAGCTCGATCGACGAGCTCCACCGGCTCGCGCCCGAGGCCGAGATCGGCTGGTTCGATCTCGACAAGAAGGAGCCGATGGCCGAGGCGGTGCGGCTCGCGGCGAACCTCAGGTGGCTCAACTCGATCTACGCCGGGCTCGATTTCCTCCCCCTCGACCTGCTGGCCGAGCGCCGGGTGACGATCACCAACGGCGCCGGGATCAACGCGGTCACTATCGCCGAATATGTCGTGATGCTGATGCTCGCGCACGCCAAGGGCTACCGCGATGTCGTGCGGGCGCAGGACCGGCGCGAATGGCTGCTCGATTCGCCGGGCAAGATGGAGCTCGCCGGAACCCGCGCGCTGCTATTGGGGATGGGGGCGATCGGCGGCCTCATCAAGCCGCGGCTCGAGGCGTTCGACGTCGAGGTGGTCCCGGTGCGCCGCTCCGCGAACGAGGGCGCGCTCGGCCCGGACGAATGGCGCGCGCGCCTGGGCGAGTTCGACTGGGTGATCCTCGCCGTCCCGGCCACACCCGAAACCGACGCGATGATCGGCGCGGCGGAGCTGGCGGCGATGAAGTCCACCGCGGTGCTGGTGAACATCGCCCGCGGCGCGGTGGTCGATCAGGCCGCGCTTGTCGCCGCGCTCGAGGCCAAGGCGATCGGCGGCGCGCTGCTCGACGTCACCACGCCCGAGCCGCTGCCGCCCGATCATCCGTTGTGGGCGCTCGATAACGCGCAGATCACCATGCACCTTTCGGGCCGGGCGCAATCGAAGATGTTCGTGCGCTCGGCAACACGGTTCGTGGAGAACTGCCGCCGCTATCTCGCGGGCGAGCCGCTCGCGCCGATGTTCGATCCGGCGCGGGGGTATTGAACCGGCGCGATGTTACAAGACTCGCGCGCGGGCGGTTGCTAGGCTGCCGGCTTCCGGTCGCAGGGGGAGTGGCGGGATGGAAGGCAAACGCAAGGCGTCGGACCTGTTCGTCGAGTGCCTCGAGGCCGAGGGCTGCGAATACATCTTCGGCGTGCCCGGCGAGGAGAACCTCGACTTCCTCGATTCGCTCAGCCGCTCGGACAAGATCGAGCTGATCCTCACCCGGCACGAGCAGGGCGCCGGGTTCATGGCCGCGACGTATGGCCGGCACACCGGCAAGACCGGCGTGTGCATCGCCACGCTGGGGCCGGGCGCGACCAACTTCGTCACCGCCGCCGCCTACGCCACGCTCGGCGGGATGCCGATGATGATGATCACCGGGCAAAAACCGATCAAGAAATCGAAGCAGGGCCGGTTCCAGATCCTCGACGTCGTGGCGATGATGGACCCGATCACCAAGTACACCCACCAGCTTGCCTCGGCGGATAACATTCCCAGCCGCGTGCGCGAGGCGTATCGACTGGCCGAGGAGGAGAAGCCCGGCGCGGTCCATCTCGAGCTGCCCGAGGACATCGCCGAGGAGCCGACCGATGCCCGTCCGATCGCCCGCTCGGTCGCCCGCCGCCCGTCGGCCGAGCCAAAGGCCGTGCGCCAGGCGGTGCAGGCGATCGAGCGCGCCAAGGCGCCGATCCTGGTCATCGGCGCGGGCGCCAACCGCAAGCTCACCGGTCGCATGCTCGAGCAGTTCGTCGAGAAGACCGGCATCCCGTTCCTGACCACGCAGATGGGCAAGGGCGTGATCGACGAGCGGCACCCGAGGTTCCTCGGCTGCGCGGCGCTGTCGGCCGGCGATTTCGTCCACCGCGCGGTGGAGGACGCGGACCTCATCATCAACGTCGGCCACGACGTGATCGAGAAGCCGCCGTTCTTCATGAAGCCGGGCGGCGCGTGCGTGATCCACGTCAGCAACCGCACCGCGGAGGTCGACCCGGTCTACTTCCCGCAGATCGAGGTAATCGGCGACATCGCCAACGCGATCTGGCAGATCAAGGACGACATCACGCCCAACCGCTCGTGGAATTTCGACCACATGCTCGCCTACCGCCGGGCCGAGCTCGAACACACCGGCAAGCTGGCGGCCGACGCGCGGTTCCCGATCTTCCCCCCGCACCTCGTCGCCCAGGTCCGCGAGTGCATGCCGCACGACGGGATCATCTGCCTCGACAACGGGGTCTACAAGATCTGGTTCGCGCGCGGCTATTGCGCGTTCCTGCCCAACACCGTGCTGCTCGACAACGCGCTCGCCACAATGGGCGCCGGGCTGCCCAGCGCGATGATGAGCGCGATGCTCTATCCCGGCCGCAAGGTGATGGCGATCTGCGGCGACGGCGGGTTCATGATGAACAGCCAGGAGATGGAGACCGCGGTCCGCCTCGGGCTCGACCTCACCGTGCTGATCCTGCGCGACGATGCCTACGGGATGATCCGCTGGAAGCAGGCGAACATGGGCTTTGCCGACTTCGGGCTGACCTACGGCAACCCCGACTTCGTCAAGTACGCCGAGAGCTACGGCGCGAGCGGGCACCGCGTCGAGAGCAGCGAGCACTTGCGCGAAGTGCTCGCGCACTGCCGCGACACGCCCGGGGTGCACCTGATCGACTGCCCGGTCGATTACAGCGAGAACGACCGGATTTTGAACAAGGACATCAAGGAGCACTA
>JBHWTG010000258.1:0-3024 GCA_043427735.1 Tsuneonella sp.
GGTCCCAAGGGTTTGGCTGTTCGCCAATTAAAGTGGTACGTGAGCTGGGTTCAGAACGTCGCGAGACAGTTTGGTCCCTATCTGCCGTGGGCGTCGATTGTTGAGAGGAGTTGCCCCTAGTACGAGAGGACCGGGGTGAACGTACCTCTGGTGTACCTGTCATCGTGCCAACGGTGCAGCAGGGTAGCTATGTACGGACGGGATAACCGCTGAAAGCATCTAAGCGGGAAGCCTCCCTCAAGATAAGCAATCATCGAACCGTCGTAGACCACGACGTTGATAGGCCGGGTGTGGAAGTGCAGTAATGCATGGAGCTAACCGGTCCTAATAGTTCTGTTCGCGCTTGATGAATCTGCACCATCAATGACAGGCCTGCCTGTTGTTGACGGAGGATCGTCCAGCCAGACGCTCATCGAACAACATGCATCGATTAAACCCCATTGGGTCCCATCAAAGTACCACTTTGATGGGTGCCCACCTTTCGCTGGCTCCATTGCTTGGTGGCCATAGCGTCCGTGACCCACCCGATCCCATCTCGAACTCGGCCGTGAAACCGGACAGCGCCGATGGTACTAACGCTCAAGCGTTGGAAGAGTAGGTCGTCGCCAGGCATTGCAGCCAGCGAAAGCGGGAATAACCCATTCACAAGTCAAAGCCTGTCCTGAGCGGCTGGCTCGCCAGCCAGCCGAAGGGGCTGACCCTCACGGGCAGCCCTTTTGGCGTTTCCGGCATGGTCGGTACGCCAGGCACGGTGCCGCGGGGTGGAGCAGTCCGGTAGCTCGTCAGGCTCATAACCTGAAGGTCGTTGGTTCAAATCCAACCCCCGCAACCAGCACGGCACGAGAGGCTCGTCATCTTCCGAGATGGCGGGCCGTTTTCCTGTCTGCGATGCGGGGGCACGCCGCGATGGACCACCCGCTCGCTGAGGCGCACCTTTCGGTGGCGGCCAAGCCAGCGCCCCCCGGGCAGGCCCCTCGTTGGTTTACAACGCCGGGCTGGTCGTCAGCCTGCCTTCTGAGTTACAGTCCGCTCGATGATCGGCCGCCGGACTTCACGTGCCGTTTGCCCGCGCCTTGGGCAGCGAGCACGCGCGAGGACGCAGCTGGAGGAGGAGCCCTCGGGGATGGCGCTTGCGGAAGCGACCGGCTCGCGCGTCCCGATGCCGTTCGCGGCCAGTGCGACGACCCCGGTCGGCAGCGATCCTGATTGATGGAGGACCGCCCGCACCGCCGCTTCAACCGCCTCACCGGCGAGTGGGTGTTGGTGTCGCCGCACCGGATGCAGCGGCCGTGGCAGGGCGAGCGCGCCGGGCCCGCCCCGGCCGCTCTGCCGCGGCACGACCCGGCGTGCTACTTGTGCCCCGGCAACGTGCGCGCCTCGGGCGCGGTCAACCCGGACTACGCCGGGCCGTGGACGTTCCCCAACGATTTCGCCGCCCTGCTGCCGGACCCGGGCCCGCGCGACGGCGCGTCCGCGGGGCTGTTCGCGTGCGAACCCGCGGCCGGGGAGGCGCGGGTGGTGTGCTTCTCGCCCGATCACGCGCTGTCGCTGGGCGCGATGGACGATCCGGGGCGGCGCGCGGTGGTCGATGAATGGTGCGCGCTGTCGGCCGATCTCGGCGCACGCTGGGCGCACGTGCAGATTTTCGAGAACCGGGGGGCGATGATGGGCGCTTCCTCGCCGCACCCCCACGGTCAGGTCTGGGCGAGCGACTTCGTGCCCGACATCGTCGCGCGCGAGGACGCGCGCCAGCGCGCTCATCACGCCGAGCACGGCCGCGTGCTGCTCGACGAGGTGGTGGAGGCCGATCTGGCGGGCGGCGAGCGGCTCGTCGCCGCCAACCCGCACTGGCTGGCGGTGGTGCCGTTCTGGGCCGCCTGGCCGTTTGAGACGCTCCTGATTGCCCGGAGCGGCGCGCGCCGGCTCGAGGACCTCTCGGACGGTGCGCGCGACGCGCTTGCCGAGCTGCTCGGGCGGTTGCTGGCCGGCTGCGACCGGCTGTTCGACGCGCCGTTTCCGTATTCGATGGGCTGGCACGGGGCGCCGCATGCGCTCGGCGAGGATGGCGCCCACTGGCGGCTCCACGCGCACGTGTTTCCGCCGCTGCTACGCTCGGCCGAGGTGCGCAAGCACATGGTCGGGTTCGAGCTGCTCGCCGAAACCCAGCGCGACCTTACGCCGGAGGCCGCCGCGGAGCGGCTGCGCGAGGTGATCGCGTGAACGCCCGCGATCGGGCCGCGGCGGCTTTCGCCGAGCACTTCGGGAGCGAGCCCGAGGGAGTCGCATTCGCACCCGGGCGGGTGAACCTGATTGGCGAGCACGTCGATTACAACGACGGGCTGGTGCTGCCGATGCCCGTCGCCCAGGGGACCGCGGTCGCCTGGCGCCGCCGCGCCGGAACCGACGCGCTCGTCTGGGCGGCCGACTTCGACGCGGAGGATCGCTTTGCGGCGCGGGACCCGGCGCCCCCTCCGGCGACCGACTGGCGGGCGTACGGCCGCGGGATGTTCGCGTACGCCCCGGTCCGCCCGTCCTCCGGCCTCGAGCTGGCGATCGCGGGCGACCTCGCGCGCGGCGCGGGGCTGTCCTCGTCGGCATCGCTGTGCGTGGCGCTCGGGCGCGCGCTGGGCGATGCGGCGGGGACCGACCTCGATCCCGTCGCGCTGGCGCTTTCCGCCCAGCGCACCGAGCACGACTACGCCGGGGTCGCCTGCGGGGTGATGGACCAGATGGCGGTCGCCGCGGGGCGTGCCGGACAGGCGATGCTGCTCGATTGCCGCGATCTCGGCTTTTGCCATGTCGCCCTGCCGGCCGACTGGGCGGTGGTGGTCGTGGCTTCGGGCGTGACCCGCGGGCTCGTCGAAGGCGAGTACAACGCGCGCCGCCGGCAGTGCGAGGCAGCGGCGGAGCGCCTGGGCGTGTCGAGCTTGCGCGACGCGACCCTGCCCGAGATCGATGCGGCCCGGCTCGACGAGGTGCTGCGCCGCCGGGCCCGACACGTCGTCAGCGAGATCGCCCGAGATC
>JBHWTG010000259.1:0-2600 GCA_043427735.1 Tsuneonella sp.
TGTCTGACCCGCAAGCGCATCGCGGCCTGGAAGGCGCGAGTCCCTTAAAATCCTCCCCAGTATGGGGAGGGGGCCCGGCCCCGGTGTTGCGCCGGCCGCGGGCCCCCTCCACCACCCTGCGTGTGGTCCCCCTCCCCGTTCCGGGGAGGATTTATAGCAATGAGAGCTGCGCCGCGTCATGCGGCCGCGGCTCCGGAGCGCCGCCCTCGAGGTTCGACAGCGTGAGCCCCATCAGCCGGATCGGCAGCGGCAGGGGCAGCGATTCGTCGAGCAAGCCTCGGGCGATGGCGGCGAACTCGGCCTTGTCCGCCACCGCCTGCGCGAGCGACCGCGCGCGGGTGGCGATCCGGAAATCGGTGTACTTGATCTTGAGCGTCACCGTCCGCCCCTTCGCCCCGGTGCGCTCGATCGACCCCCAGACGATGTCGATGATCGTCTCGAGCGTATCGCGCAAGGCCGGCCCGCTCGAGATGTCTTCCGAGAACGTGCGTTCCCCGCCCACCGACTTGCGGACGCGGTTGGCGCGCACCGCGCGCAGGTCGACCCCCCGCGCCGCGCGGTAGAGATAGTCGGCGAAGCTGCCGAAGTGGTCCCGCAGCCAGGGCAGCTCCCTGGCCGCGAGGTCGGCGCCGGTGGCGATGCCGAGGCGGGCCATCTTTTCCGCGCCCTTGGGCCCGACCCCGTGGAAGCGGCGGATCGGCAGCGAGCGGACGAACGCCGCCCCTTCTCCCGGGCGGATCACGCACAGTCCGTCGGGCTTGTTCTGGTCGCTGGCGATCTTGGCGAGGAACTTGTTGTAGCTGACCCCCGCGCTCGCGGTCAGCCCGGTCTCCGCGCGGATCCGGCGGCGGATGTCCTCGGCGATCAGCGTCGCGCTGCCGATCCCCTTCAGGTCCTCGGTGACGTCGAGATAGGCCTCGTCGAGGCTCAACGGCTCGACATGCGGAGTGTAGTCGTGGAAGATCGCGCGGATTTGCCGGCTCACCTCCTTGTAGACCTCGAACCGCGCCCGGGCGAAGATCAGGTCGGGGCACAGCCGACGCGCGGTGAGCGAGGGCATCGCGCTGCGCACCCCGAACACCCGTGCCTCGTAGCTCGCCGCCGCGACCACGCCGCGCCCGACCGAGCCGCCCACCGCCACCGGCTTGCCGCGGAGTTCGGGATGATCGCGCTGCTCGACGCTGGCGAAGAACGCGTCCATGTCAACGTGGATGATCTTGCGCAGGCCGTGCGCGCCGTCGTCCTCGCCGCTGTCGTCTTCCATCCGCTCAACCTGCCGTTCGTGTCGAGCCAAGTCGAGAGGCGGGGTCGGCATGTCCCGACTGCGCTCGACACGAACGGGCGGGGGGTCCAAAGGGCCGGGCCCATGCACGGACCCGCCACCCCCGCCGAGGAGCGCGCCTTTGCCGCGATGAGCGAGCGCAAGCTCGTGCTGATGATGGCCGCGCTGATGAGCCTGCAGGCGCTGGGCATCGATTCGATGCTCCCGGCGCTCGGGATGATGGCCGACGATCTCGGCGCCAGCGGCAACCAGCGCCAGCTGGTGATCGGGGCCTATCTGCTCGGCTCGGGGCTCGGCGCGCTCGCCCCCGGGGTGCTCGCCGACCGCTTCGGGCGGCGGCCGGTGCTGCTGGCCTCGATCGCGATCTACGCGGCGGTCTCGCTGCTGTGCGCGCTGGTCGAGCGGTTCGAGGTGCTGATCGCGCTGCGGCTGACCCAGGCGTTCCTCACCGCCGGTTTGTCCGTGCTGCCGGCGGCGATCATCCGCGACCGGGTGGGCGGGGACCGCATGGCGCGGATGATGTCGACCATCATGGTGGTGTTCATGGTCGTGCCGGTGCTCGCCCCGTTCCTCGGGCAGACGGTGCTGCTGTTCGCCGGCTGGCGGTGGATCTTCGCGCTGATGGCGGTGCTCGCGCTGGCCGTGGGGCTGTGGACCTGGCGCAGCCTGCCCGAGAGCCTGCACGCGCAGGATCGCCAGCCGATCGCGCTCGCGCCGGTCTTCCGCAACATGCGCGAGGCGTTCGTGCGGCGCGACACGATCGGCTACGTGGTCGGCTCGAGCCTGGTGTTCGGCGCGCTGTTCGGGTTCCTCAATTCGGCGCAGCAACTGGTCAGCGAGACGTTCGACGCGGGCCCCTACTTCCCGTTCATCTTCGGCGGAGCGGCGGCGGGCATGGCGCTGAGCAACTTCTTCAACTCGCGGATCGTCGAGCGGTTCGGCGCGCGGCGGGTGTCGCATACCGCGCTGCTGGCGTTCATCGCGGTATCGGTGCTGCAGGTCCTGGCGGCGAGCCAGGAGGACGAGAAGCTGTGGCAGTTCCTTCCGCTGATGGCGACCAACATGGCGCTGCTCGGGTTCGTCGGGGCGAACTTCGGTGCGATCGCGATGCAGCCGTTCCAGCACATCGCGGGCTCGGCCTCGTCAGCGCAGTCGTTCGTGCGAATGGTGACCTCGGCGCTCCTGGGCGCGCTGATCGGCCAGGCCTTCGACAGCACCGCGCGCCCGCTCGCCTGGTCGCTGCTGCTGTGCGCGCTCGCCAGCCTCGCGCTGGTGCTGTTCAGCGAGCGCGGGCGGCTGTTCCGCCGGCTGCACCCGC
>JBHWTG010000260.1:0-8016 GCA_043427735.1 Tsuneonella sp.
CCGGCGGCGTGGTGTCCTCGCTCGGCAAGGGTCTGATGGCGGCGAGCCTCGCGGCGCTGCTGCAGGCGCGCGGCTATCGCGTGCGCATCCGCAAGTTCGATCCCTATCTCAACGTCGATCCGGGCACGATGAGCCCCTATCAGCACGGCGAGGTTTATGTGACCGACGACGGGGCCGAGACCGACCTCGATCTCGGCCATTACGAGCGCTTCACGGGGGTCTCCGCCCATCAGGGCGACAACATCACCTCGGGCCGCATCTACCGCGACATCATCGCCCGCGAGCGGCGCGGCGACTATCTCGGCGCGACGGTCCAGGTGATCCCCCACGTCACCGACGCGATCAAGGAATTCGCCCAGGCCGACACGGGCGATCTCGACTTCGTGCTGTGCGAGATCGGCGGGACCGTGGGCGACATCGAGAGCCTGCCGTTCATCGAGGCGCTGCGCCAGTTGCGCAACGAGCTGGGGCGCGAGCGCACCTGCTTCGTCCACGTCACGCTCGTACCCTACATCGCTGCGGCGGGCGAGCTGAAGACCAAGCCGACCCAGCACTCGGTGCGCGAGATGACCGGGCTCGGCGTGCAGCCCGATATCCTGCTGTGCCGCTGCGAAAAGCCGCTGCCGGACAGCGAGCGGGCCAAGATCGCGCTGTTCTGCAACGTGCGCAAGGAAGCCGTCATCCCCGCGCTCGACGCGAGCAGCATCTACGCGGTGCCGCTGCAGTACCACCGCGAAGGGCTCGACGACGAGGTGCTGCGCCACTTCGGACTGGCCGCGCCGGCGCCCGACCTTGCGCGGTGGGTGGACATTCTCGATCGTTACGAGAACCCCGAAGGCGAGGTGACGATCGGGGTCGTGGGCAAGTACGTCGGCCTGCAGGATGCCTACAAGTCGTTGAACGAGGCGCTGGTTCACGGCGGGATGGCCAACCGGGTTAAGGTCAACATCCGCTGGATCGACGCCGAGCTGTTCGAGCAGGGGGACGCGGAGATCGCCGGCCGGCTTGAGCCGATGCACGGCATCCTGGTGCCGGGCGGGTTCGGCGAGCGCGGGAGCGAAGGCAAGATCGCCAGCGTCCGCTTCGCGAAGGAGCGCAAGGTACCGTTCCTGGGCATCTGCCTGGGGATGCAGATGGCGTGCATCGAAGGCGCCCGCGCGGCGGGGATCGGGGCCGCCAGCTCGACCGAGTTCGGCCCAACGGACGAGCCCGTGGTGGGCATCATCACCGAATGGATGAGCAAGGAAGGGCTCCAGCAACGCAGCGCCGAAGGCGATCTGGGCGGGACGATGCGCCTCGGCGCATATGATGCCAAGCTGTCGGGCAACAGCCACGTAAGCAGCATCTACGGCGGGGCCACCACGATCAGCGAGCGGCACCGCCACCGGTACGAGGTGAACTCGGCATATAAGGACGCGCTCGAGGACGACGGGCTGGTGTTCTCGGGCATGTCGCCCGACGGGCTGCTGCCCGAAATCGTCGAGCGGCCCGAGCACCCGTGGTTCATCGGGGTTCAGTTCCATCCCGAGCTCAAGAGCAAGCCGTTCGAACCGCACCCGTTGTTCGCCGGCTTCATCGGGGCCGCGTTGCGGCAGGCTCGGCTCGTGTGAAACCATCGGAGTGCGCTGTCCCGCGCATAGGGTAATTTCTTACAAGCGTTCCGCGGATTTTAGGAATATATCTTGCCGCGGCACTCGGGCGCCGTTAGGGGGCGACGCTCGATTTCGGAATTAACTTTTGCTAAGTTCGGGGCGCACGCCGGCTCTGCCGTTGCGGTCGCATCCGTGGCAAGAGGCAGTGCTTGGTGCGGGTTTGATCGTCTTCTGCGACCCGGACGGTCAGATTCGCCTGAGGCGGCGCCTGGCGTCGCGGGGGCGGACCGCAAGGTCCGCCCCCAATCGTTTCGGCGCGGAGCAAATCAAGCCGCGTTCGACTTGTGTTCGCTGTCCTGCACCACTTCCAGCGCCGGCTGACCGCCGACGTGGATCTTCTTGGGCTTCATCGCCTCGGGCACTTCGCGCACGAGATCGATAGTCAGCAGGCCGTCCGCCAGGTCGGCGTTCTGGACCCGGACGTAGTCGGCCAGCTCGAACCGGCGCTCGAACCCGCGATTGGCGATACCGAGGTGCAGCATCTCGCCCTGCGCGGTCTCGGGGCGCTTCTTGCCCTGGATCACGAGCAGGTTCTGCTGCGCGGTGATGTCGAGGTCCCCGGGGCGGAAGCCGGCCACCGCCAGGGTGATGCGGTATTCGTCCTCGCCCTTCCGCTCGATGTTGAACGGGGGATAGTTGTCGCCGTTGCCGCCGTTGGTGCGAACCTGGCTCTCGAGCAGATCGAACAGCCGGTCGAAGCCGACGGTGGTCCGGCGATAGGGAGTGAAATCGAGACGTGACATGAAACAAATCCTCCTATGAGCAATTTGATGGTCGGCGGACCCGGCTGAGCGGCGCCCCTCCGATTTGCCATTCCGCCCGCTGCGCGGCACGGTCCGGCAGACCTGAGATAATTCGCCCGCGGACGCCTTCAAGAGGGTAGAAAGCGGCACGTTGGAAGGACAAGCGATGAGCCACCCCCCGGTCGTGATCTACACCAAGTTCGGCTGCGGATTCTGCTACCGCGCCAAGCAGCTGCTCGATGCCAAAGGGATCGCCTACACCGAGCACGACATCACGATGGGCGGGCCGCGGCGCGAGGAGATGCTGGCGCGCGCACCGATGGCGCGCACCGTGCCGCAGATCTTCATCGGCGACACGCACGTGGGCGGCTCGGACGATCTCCATGCGCTCGACCGGGCGGGACGGCTCGACCCGCTGCTCGGCGCCGCATGACCCGCATCGCCGTGCTGCAGATGACCGCCGGGATCGATCCGGCGGGCAATGCGCGCACGATCGCGGACGCTATCGAACGGGCCGCGGCGGGCGGCGCGGCGATGCTGTTCACCCCGGAGATGAGCGGGCTGCTCGACCGGGACCGTGCGCGCGCCGCGCAACATGTTGTTGCCGAAGCCGATAACCCCGTGCTCGCCACCGCCCGGGCGCTCGCCGCGCGCACCGGCATCTGGGTGGCGCTGGGCTCGCTCGCGGTCCTGGCAGAAGACGGAAAATGGGCCAACCGCTCGCTGCTCGTCGACCCGGCCGGTGAGGTCGCGGCGCGCTACGACAAGATCCATATGTTCGATGTCGATCTGGCCGCGGGCGAGAGTTGGCGCGAGTCGAGCGCCTACGCTCCCGGCCATACGGTGGTGTCGGCCGAGGGGACACCGGTCGGCCGGCTCGGCCTCACCGTGTGCTACGATGTGCGCTTTCCGGCTTTGTTCGAAGCACTTGGCAGTCGCAGTTGCGACGTCATCGCAGTTCCGGCAGCATTTACCGTCCCCACCGGCAAGGCCCATTGGCACCTGCTCCTGCGCGCGCGAGCGGTGGAGGCCAGCGCATGGGTCGTGGCGGCAGCGCAAGTCGGCCGGCATGACGACGGCCGGCAGACTTATGGCCACAGCCTCGTCGTCGACCCCTGGGGGGACGTGGCGCTCGACATGGGGGGCGACGAGGTCGGCGTGGGCTTCGCCGAGATCGACGCGGCTCGGACCGCCGATGTCCGCCGCCAGCTGCCGAGCCTTGCCAACCGCCGCCCGATCCCCTCTTAGGCCCGCCATGATCGTGTTCGACCTGACATGCGATGCGGGGCACCGGTTCGAAGGCTGGTTTGCCTCCTCCGATGCCTTCGCCGATCAGCAGGAGAGCGGGCTGATCGTCTGCCCCAACTGCGGATCGCTCGCGGTCACCAAGGCGCCGATGGCCCCCGCGGTACCGGCCAAAACCAACGCGCGCCGGGAACCCGCTCGAGGGAAGGAAAGCGTCGCCAACACGCTGCCGGCCGAACTCGCCACAGCGATGCGCGCGCTCGCGGCGGCGCAGGCGAAAGCGCTCGAGAGCAGCACCTGGGTCGGAGACAAGTTCGCCGACACGAGCAGGGCAATGCACTACGGCGAGCAGGCCAGCGCAGTCATCCACGGCCAAGCCACCCGCGACGAGGCTGTCGCGCTGGCGGAAGAAGGCATCGCCGTGTCGCTGCTGCCGTTTCCA
Organism: Tsuneonella sp.; assembly: GCA_043427735.1. Lineage (GTDB taxonomy): Bacteria > Pseudomonadota > Alphaproteobacteria > Sphingomonadales > Sphingomonadaceae > Tsuneonella. The sequence goes on from JBHWTG010000260.1 coordinate 4,083, forward strand.
GTGGCGCCGCCCGACGAACTCAATTGACCCCGTGGCGGGGTCGCTCGACGCGCTGCTCGGCGAAATCCGCGCCTGTCGGGCGTGCGCCGATCTCCCGCTCGGACCGCGGCCGGTCCTGCAGGTCGATCCGCGGGCGCGGATTCTCGTGGCCAGCCAGGCACCAGGCACGCGGGTGCACGCCAGCGGCATCCCCTTCGCCGACCCTTCGGGCGACCGGCTTCGCAAGTGGATGGGCGTTTCCGCGCAGGAATTCTACGATCCGCGGCTGGTCGCGATCGTTCCGATGGGGCTCTGCTATCCGGGCAAGGCCGCGAGCGGCGATGCGCCCCCGCGCCCCGAATGCGCTCCGTTGTGGCGCAGCCGGATCATGGCCGAACTGCCCGAACTTCGGCTGACGCTGCTCGTTGGAAGCTACGCTCAGGCCGACCGGCTCGGCCGCGGAGCGATGACCGAACGCGTGCGCGCGTTCCGCGACCATCTGCCCGCCGTGCTGCCGCTGCCGCACCCGTCGTGGCGCGTGCAGGTGTGGATGAAGCGCAGTCCATGGTTCGAGGCCGCCGTGCTGCCCGCCTTGCGCGCGGCGGTGCGTTCGGCGTTCGCGTGACGCCTGCGCCGGGGTTCGCCATCGCCCGCGAAGCCTGCCCCCGCGCGGAAGCGAGTGGTGCGCCCGACAGGATTCGAACCTGTGGCCCCCAGATTAGGAATCTGATGCTCTATCCTGCTGAGCTACGGGCGCCTCGATCCAGCCCTTATCCACCCGCCCGCCGGCTGACAATCGCCAGCACGCTTGCGCCCGCGCGGCGTCGAGCTAGGCAGGCTGGATGGAACAGCGCGATGACCTGGCCGAAATCCGCCGCGCGGTGCGTTCGCTGTGCGAGGAATTTCCCGGCCCCTACTGGCGGGCAAAGGATCGAGAGCGGGCCTACCCCGGCGAGTTCGTCGATGTGTTGACCCGCGCGGGCTTCCTCGCAGCGCTGATCCCGGAGGAATACGGCGGCAGCGGGCTCAAGCTCGATGCGGCCGCGGTTATCATGGAGGAAATCCAGGCCGCCGGCTGCAACGGCGCGAGCGCTCACGCACAGATGTACATCATGAACACGCTGCTGCGCCACGGCAGCGACGAGCAGAAGGCGCGCTATCTGCCCGCGATCGCCAGCGGCGCGCTGCGGCTGCAGGCGTTCGGGGTATCGGAGCCGACCAGCGGGACCGACACCCTTTCGCTCAAGACCCGCGCGGTGCGCGAGGAGGACCATTACCTCGTCAACGGCCAAAAGATCTGGACCAGCCGCGCCGAGCATTCGGATTTGATGTTGTTGCTGGCCCGCACCACGCCGCGCAACGAGACCGCGAAGCGCACAGAAGGCCTCAGCATCTTCCTTGTCGACATGCGCGAGGCGCTCGGCAACGGCCTGACCATCAAGCCCATCCGCACGCTGATGAACCATTCGACCAGCGAGGTGTTCTTCGACGATCTGCGGATACCCGCCAGCGCCTTGATCGGCGAGGAGGGGCAGGGCTTCCGCTACATCCTCTCGGGCATGAATGCCGAGCGGATCCTCATTGCCGCCGAGTGCGTGGGCGATGCCAAATGGTTCATCGAGAAGGCCACCGGCTACGCGAAGGAGCGGCAGGTCTTCGGGCGTCCGATCGGGCAGAACCAGGGAATTCAGTTCCCCATTGCACGCTGTTACGCGCAGATGCGCGCCGCCGAGCTGATGGTCCACCACGCCGCGCACGCGTACGACGCAGGCGGCAACCCGGGACCGGAGGCCAACATGGCCAAGCTGCTCGCCAGCGAGGCGAGCTGGGCCGCGGCCGACATGTGCGTCCAGACCTACGGCGGGTTCGGCTTTGCCGAGGAATACGATGTCGAGCGCAAGTTCCGCGAGGCGCGGCTCTACACGGTTGCCCCGATCAGCACGAACCTGATCCTGAGCTATCTGGCGGAGCATGTCCTCGGCTTGCCGCGCAGCTATTGAGGGGCCAAGCTCGCTCGAGTCGCGGCGATACGGTGGATAAACCTCAACCGGCATCGCATCTCGCAGGACAAAGCGCTTGTAACCAGCCGCTAACTATGATTCTGTCGGCATTGTGACGCGCGAGGGCCACAGGATCGCATCGCCGAAGGAGCGGCTGACGCAGGGCGTGGCGCTCGGCGTGCTACTGCTGCTCGGCGGCCTGGCGATCGTCGGGCCGAGCGGGCTGCTCGCATGGGGCGACAACCTGCGCCTGCTCGACCAGCGCCGCGCGCAGATCGCCCGCCTCACGCACGAGCGCAACGAGCTCAAGATGCAGGTCGACGCGCTCAACCCCAACCAGGCCGATCCGGACCTGGTGGGAGAGTTGATCCGGCGCGACCTCAACGTGGTTCACCCGGACGAGGTGGTGATCCTGCTGAAACCCCAGGGCGAGTAGGTTTCCGCTACGGAAATTTCGTATGCGCGCAAGTTGCGCACGGGTGGGGCTTGCGCCATAGGCTCGCATGCCTCGCCACCTCCCCGGCAGTCAGCAACTCGAGGACCTGAACTTGGCCAAAGCTGCCAGCAAGGGCACCGCCCCCGCCGCGCCGACCGCGGCCACCCAATCCGACTTCGCACTCCATTCGTTGCAGGAAGCGCATGCCAAATCGCCGCGATACAATGCGAAAGACGATGAACTTCTGAACTTCTACGAGCAGATGCTGCTGATCCGCCGTTTCGAGGAGCGCGCGGGCCAGCTCTACGGCCTCGGCCTCATCGGCGGCTTCTGCCACCTCTACATCGGCCAGGAAGCGGTCGCGGTCGGGTTGCAGTCGGCGCTGACCGAGGGGCTCGACAGCGTTATCACCGGCTACCGGGACCATGGCCACATGCTCGCCTACGGGATCGATCCGAAAGTGATCATGGCCGAGCTGACCGGGCGCGAGGCGGGGATCAGCAAGGGCAAGGGCGGATCGATGCACATGTTCTCGACCGAGCATCGCTTTTACGGCGGGCACGGCATCGTCGGCGCGCAGGTCGCGCTCGGCGGCGGGCTCGCGCTCGCGCACCAGTACCGCGGTGACGGCGGCCTGTGCCTTGCCTATTTCGGCGACGGCGCCGCCAACCAGGGCCAGGTGTACGAAACCTTCAATATGGCCAGCCTGTGGAAGCTGCCGATCGTGTTCGCGATCGAGAACAACCAGTACGCGATGGGCACAGCCGTTACCCGCAGCTCGGCCGAAACCGAATTCTACCGGCGCGGCACCGCGTTTCGCATCCCGGGCATGGACGTGAATGGAATGGACGTGCTCGAGGTGCGGGCAGCTGCCGAGATCGCCTTCAGGCACGTGCGCGAGGGCAACGGGCCGGTGCTGATGGAGCTCAACACCTATCGTTACCGGGGCCACTCGATGTCCGATCCGGCGAAATACCGCACGCGCGAGGAAGTGCAGGACCAGCGCGAGCACAACGATCCGATCGAGCGGGCGAAAAAGGAACTGCTCGAACGCGGCCGCAGCGAGGACGAGTTGAAAGAGATCGACAAGCGCATCCGCAGTTCCGTTTCGCAAAGCGCCGACTTTGCCGAAAGTTCGCCCGAGCCGGGCCCGGCCGAGCTCTACACCGACGTGCTGGTGGAGGCGTACTGATGGCGCTCGAGTTGAAGATGCCGGCGCTCTCGCCGACGATGGAAGAGGGCACGCTTGCCCGCTGGCTGGTCAAGGAAGGCGACAGCGTAGCCGCCGGCGATATCCTCGCCGAGATCGAGACCGACAAGGCAACGATGGAATTCGAGGCGGTGGACGAGGGCACCATCGGCAAGATCCTGGTTGCCGAAGGCACCGAGAACGTCAAAGTCGGCGAAGTCATCGCCACGATGGCGGGCGAGGGGGATGGGGTCGCTTCGGCACCCACCACGGCGCCTGCGATCGAACAGAAGGCCGCCGAGTCCGAGGTCCCTGCGCCGACCAAGCTCG
>JBHWTG010000261.1:0-2890 GCA_043427735.1 Tsuneonella sp.
TTGTGAGACGGTCGGTGACGAACTCGAACGCGGTGTGGCGGTAGTAGTCGAGGCCGCGCACCAGCGAGGGGGCGCGTTCCCAGGCAACGCCCGCCGCGCCGAGGCCTTCGCAAACCCTGCCGAAGAAGTCCTGCGCTTCGCCGCTCAGGAATTCGTCGATCCTGGGCGCGCCCGCCACGAACGCGCGATCGCGCGGGTCCTTGCTGTCGAGGATGCGTAGCGGGTTCTTCTCCAGCCGCTGCTGCGAATCCTCGCTGAGCTCGCCGCGCACATTCGCAAAGTGCTCGACCAGCGCGGCGCGCCAGGCTTCGCGGCTGTGCCCGTCGCCGAGCGTGTTGAGCTGCAGCGTCACCCCGTCGGCGATGCCCAGTTCCTTCAGCAGCTGATCGGCCATCGCCAGCAGTTCGACATCGGCCTGCGGCTCGCCCGCGCCGATGATCTCGGCGTCGAGCTGGTGGAACTGGCGATAGCGCCCTTTCTGCGGCCGTTCGTAGCGGAACAGCGGGCCGTGGGTCGCCACCTTCAGCGGCGCGTGCTGCTGCCAGCCGTCGGTCAGATAGGCGCGGGCGATCCCGGCGGTGAACTCGGGGCGCAGGGTGAGCGATTCCCCGCCGCGATCCTCGAACGAATACATCTCCTTGGAGACCACGTCGGTGGTCTCGCCCAGCGAGCGGCTGAACACCTCGGTGCGCTCGAACACCGGCATCTCGATCCGGCGGAAGCGATAGAGCTTGCGCACGCGCTCGAAGGTCTCGACGACATGGGCGAACGCCTCGGCCTCGGCGCCGAAGATGTCCTGCGTGCCGCGGATCGCTTGCGGAGTTTTCTGGCTCATTGGCCGCGCGCGTTAGCGCGTTCGGCCCACACACGAAAGCCGCTCGTCGCCGGGCGGCTTGCGCGCCGCCGCCGCATGCCCCAAGCCGCCCGCATGCATCTGAAAACGCTGGCCGCGCTCCTCGCCCTCCCGCTCGCCATCCCTGCCGCCGCGCAGGGACGCTCGCAGCCGCCGGTCACGCTCAACGCCCCGGCCCCCGGGCTGCCGCCCAGCCTCGACATCCCCTATCCCGGCACGATGACGCTGCACGTCGATGCAAGCGACACGCTGTCGCGCGCCTTCAGGGCAACGCAGACCATCCCGGTCGCCGTCGGCGCGCGCGAGATCGTGCTGGTCTATCCCAAATGGCTGCCGGGAAACCACGGGCCGACCGGGCAGATCCATCGCCTGGGCGACCTCAGGTTCACCGCGGCCAACCGCCCGCTCGCATGGCGGCGGCACGAGGGCGAACCCTACGCCTTCCGCGTCGCGCTCCCCGCCGGCACGCGCGAGGTGACCGCGCAGCTCGCCTACACCTCGCCGTTCAGCAGCGCCGACTGGCGGCCGATCATGACCCAGGCGATCGCCAACGTGCAGTGGGAGAAAATGAGCCTCTATCCCGCCGGGCACGCGGTGCGGCAGATCCGCGTGAAGCCGCGGCTGACCCTTCCCGCCGGATGGACCGCCGCCACCGCGCTCGACAGCGGGCGGCAGGCCGGCCGCACCGTCGAATGGGCCGAGACCGATTACGAGACGCTGGTCGATTCGCCGGTGTTCGCCGGCGCGCACCGGGCGAACTTCGACCTTGGCCACGATGTGCGCCTGAACGTCTTCGCCGACGAGCCGCGCCAGCTCGCCGCGCCGCCGGAAATGCTGCCCGCGCACCGCAGGATGGTGGCCGAGATGATCGCGCTTTACGGCACCCGGGCGTTCGACCGCTACGATTTCCTCGTCGCCTTGACCGACGAGCTCGGCGGGATCGGGCTCGAACATCATCGTTCGAGCGAGAACACCTTCAGCGGCAACGCCTACACAAGCTGGAAGGACAAGGCGCATCAGCGCGGCCTGCTGCCGCACGAGATGAACCACAGCTGGAACGGCAAGCATCGCCGGCCCGCGGCGCTGTGGGCGCCCGATTACCATACGCAGGTCTCGGGCGAGCTGCTGTGGCTGTACGAAGGGCAGACGAGCTTCTGGGACAGCGTGATCGCGGCGCGCTCGGGGCTCCAGCCGAAGGAGATCGCGCTCGGCGAGATGGCCGAGAACGCGGCGAACTATTCGAGCCAGGCCGGTCGCGGCTGGCGCTCGGTCGAGGACACGACCTACAACCCCGCGCTCGCCTACCGCCGGCCGCAGCCGTTCGCTTCGCTGTCGCGCGGCACCGACTACTACAGCGAGGCCGCGCTGATCTGGCTCGAGGCGGACCAGATCATTCGCCGCGGCACCGGCGAGGCGAAAGGGCTCGACGATTTCGCGCGCGGGTTCTTCGGCGGGCGGGAGGGCGACTGGGGCGTGCGCCCATACACGTTCGACGACGTGGTGGCCGGCCTGAACGCGGTGCACCCGCATGACTGGGCGGGCTTCCTCGACACGCGTTTCCGCCGGCCGGGCCAGCCCGCGCCGGTCAGGGGCATCGAGATGGCCGGCTACCGCCTGGTGTGGAAGGACGAGCCCAATCCCTACACCAAACAGGTCGGCGCGGCGGGGGACTTCGCCTGGTCGCTTGGGTTTGCGGTCGGGACAGACGGAGCCGTCTCCGGCACGCGCTGGGGCAGCCCGGGCTTTGCCGCGGGGCTCAACCCCGGCACCACCATCGTCGCGGTCGACGGGTTCGCGTTCTCCCGCGAGCGGCTCGCCACTGCGCTCAAGGACGCGAAGGCGAGCCGCAAGCCCGTTCGCCTGATCGTCAAGCGCGGCGACCGGTTCGACACCGTCGAGGTGCCCTGGTTCGAAGGGCCGCGCTTTCCCTGGCTCGAGCCCGCCAGCGCCGGCGAGCAACCGCTCGATCGCCTGCTCGCGCCGCGCACGGCCGGCTGACCCGCGCATTCGAGTTGCCGGACGGGGGGGCCCGGGCTA
>JBHWTG010000262.1:0-19758 GCA_043427735.1 Tsuneonella sp.
AGTCTCTGGGCTGCAGCGGCGAGCGCGTTCCTCGCCGCGCGCGACGAGGTGGCCGACGCCCGCTTCCGCGCCCGGATGGGCGCGCTCGCCGGCAGCGCGTTGCTGGCGGACGGCAAGCCGACCGAGGCGCTCGCCGCGCTCGACATCGCGGGTAAGGATGCCTCCGGAGATGCGGTGCTCGGCGGCGCGATCGCGCTCGACCGGGCGACCGCGCTGGTCGCGGCCGACCGGCCCGAAGAGGCCGAGGCCGCCCTTGCCGAAGCGCGCACCCTCGTGCCGGACGAGCCGCACGCCTGGCTGCTGTCGGCGACGCTGTCGCGCCGCCAAGGCGACCTCGCAGCCGCGCAGGTGCAGATCGAGCGCGCCGCCGAACTCGACCCGCGCGATCCGGCCATCGGTCTCGAAGCCGGCGTCATCGCCGCGCTCGGGGGGCGCGACGAGGCGGCGCGCAAATCGTTCGAATCGGTCGTCGCCGCCGCACCCGACGGGCCGTACGCCGCGCCGGCGCGGGCCTATCTCGCGCAGCTCCCGCGATGATCCCGCTGTCGGTCCTCGACCTCGTGCCGATCCGCGAAGGCGGGACCCTCGGCGAGGCCTACGCCGCCACCGCCAGCCTCGCGCAAACCGCCGAGCGGTTCGGCTACAAGCGCTTCTGGATCGCCGAGCACCACGCGATGGAAGGTATCGGGGGAGCGGCTACCTCGGTCGTGCTCGCGCACGTCGGCCACGCGACCGCGACGATCAGGATCGGCTCGGGCGGGATCATGCTGCCCAACCACAACCCGTTCGTGATCGCCGAGCAGTTCGGGACGCTCGACGCGCTGTTCCCCGGGCGCATCGACCTCGGGCTCGGGCGCGCGCCTGGGGCCGGGCCCGAGCTTGCCCGCGCCCTGCGCAAGAACCTCCACCAGGCCGCCGAATTCTTCCCGCAGGACGTGGTGGAGCTGCGCGCGCTGCTCGCCGGCGACCCGGCGCTGCCGGTGCGTGCGACGCCGGGGCACGGCGCGGCCGTCGAGCTGTGGATGCTCGGCTCGAGCCTGTTCGGCGCGCAGCTCGCCGCTCGGCTCGGCATGCCTTACGCCTTCGCCAGCCATTTCGCGCCCGATCATCTGGACGCGGCGCTGGCGCTTTACCGCGAGCGGTTCGAACCGTCGCAGTGGCTCGAGCGGCCTTACGCAATGGCGGCGATGACCGTGTTCGCCGCCGAGAGCGACGCCGAGGCCGAGCTGATCGCCACCAGCCAGCAGCAGAGCTTCGTGCGGCTGCGGACGGGGGAGCCGGGCAAGCTGCCACCGCCGGTCCCGGGCTACCGCGAAACGCTGTCGGTGCCGGCGCAGAGCCTGTTGGCGCATATCGGCCAGGCCAGTGCGATCGGCTCGCCGGCCACCGTGCGCGCGGCGATCGGCCGGTTTGTCGAGCGCACCCGCGCCGACGAGATCATCGTTTCGGGTGCGACATTCGATCCCAGGGCGCGCGAACACTCGCTCGAGCTCACGATCGAGGCTCTCAAAGGATAATCCCGAGCTCTCGAGGGATAATCGCGAGGCTTCGTGCGTAGGGGAGGCACGAGGGTTGCGACGCCCGGCGCATCCGCCTAACGGCGCCAGATTGCTGCAAGGTGCGGCAACAATATAACAGAAGGCCCGCGTGGCACCCGGCGGGCAGACGGAGCACGCCCGATGGCCGCCACCGATGCCGACACGCAGGTTCGAGCCGATCGCCGGCGGGGCCTTTCCGCGCATGCCGGCAGATTGGCCGACTGTTTGAGCAATTCGCTGCTTCCCGGCGACCAGCCGTTCGACCGCAAGCGCCTTGAGGAAGCCGCCCGCTTCGTGCTCGATGCCGCCGCCCGGCGCGAACCGGGCGAGGCGGTGATCGCGGTGGCTTCGGCGAGCGAGGAACGGCGCTTCATGCGCATCGCCCTCATCAACGACGACATGCCGTTTCTGGTCGATTCGGTGGCCGCGACGGTGGCCGCGCACTCCCTGTCGATCGACCGCCTGCTGCACCCCGTGGTGGCGGTCGAGCGCGACGCGGAGGGGCGGCTCGTTGGGCTGCCTCGCGCGGCCGGCGCGGCCAAGCGCGAATCGATGATCTACATCGAGACCCCGCGGACCGACGCTCGGCAGCGCCGCGAGCTCGAAGCCGACCTGCGCACCACGCTCGCCGACGTGCGTGCGGCGGTGGCCGACTGGCCCAAATTGCGCGAGGCGATGCTCGACGACGCCTTGCGGCTGCATGATGCCGAGGGCGCCGAGTTGCTTCGGTGGTTCGAGAGCGGGATGCTCACTCAGCTGGGCCATCTTAACCGGCACCGCGATGGCAGCCACTCGAACGTGCTCGGCATCTGCCGCAAAAGCGCCCGCGCGATCCTCGCCGAAGCGAGCTACCAGCGCGCGTTCGCCTGGTTCGAGGATAAGGCGAACGCGGGCCGGGCGCCGCTGATCATCAAGGCCAATCGGCTGTCCAACGTGCACCGCCGGGTGCCGCTCGACCTGTTCATCGTGCCGATCTTCGATGGCAAGCAGGTCGTGGCCCTCTCGATCCACGCCGGGGTGTGGACAAGCGCCTCGCTCGCGACCCCGCCAGCGCACGTCCCGCGCCTGCGCGCACAGCTCGCCAGTTTGAACAGCAAGTTCGGCTTCGACCCCCAGGGCCACGCCGGGAAGTCGCTGGTGCATGCCTTTACCGCTTTGCCGCACGATCTCATCATCGGGTTCTCGGACGAGGACATCGAGCGTGTCGCAACCGCCATGATGAGCCTGGTCGACCGCCCGCGGCCGCGGCTGGTCCTGGTCGAGGCACAGCTGTCGCGCCACCTGTTCGCCTTTGTCTGGCTGCCGCGCGACATGATCTCGACCCAGGTGCGGATGCGCATCGAGGACCTGCTCGAAGAAGGCGCCGGGGCCAGGGCGCTCGACTGGAGCCTGCAGGTCGAAGGCGGCAACCTGGCGGTGCTGCGCTACGTGCTGGACTTCCGCGAGAACATGGGGCCGCCCGATGCCGGGGCGATGGAAACGGCTATCGAGGCCTTGCTGCGCGGGTGGAGCGAGGCAGTCGAGAGCGAGCTCGCAAAGGGCGAGGATCCGGCCCGCGCCGCCGCCCTCGCGGCACGTTTCGCGGAAGCCTTCCCGACTGCCTATCGCACGGACTATGGTCCCGCCGAAGCGGCGCAGGACATCCGCCGGCTGCGCCGGCTCGCGGGTCTCGACAGCGAAGGCCGCGCGGGCCAGCGCGACGCGCGGCTCTATCGCCTGGCCACCGATGAGCCGCGGCACCTGCGGCTGAAGATCGCCCAGTGGCAAGGCGCGCTCGCCCTGTCCGACGCGGTGCCCGCGCTGGAGAACTTCGGCTTCCGCGTGCTCGCCGAGGTCCCCACCGCGCTCGGCGCCGGCCAGGACGGCGTCGCCACGATGGGCACCATCCACGACTTCACTCTGCAGCTCGGCGACGGCGAGGCGGTCGAACCGGTGTTCGAGCGGCGCGAGGCAATCGAGGCGGCGATCGCCGACGTGCTCAACGGCGCAGCGGAGGACGATCCCTTCAATCGCCTTATCGTCAGCACGGGGCTGTCCGCCCGCGAGGCCGACTGGCTGCGCGCGTTCTACCGCTATCTGCGCCAGGCCGGCGTGAGCTTCACCATCGGCACCGCGGTCGACGCGCTGCGGCGTGCGCCGCAAGTGACCACGGCTCTGGTCGCGCTGTTCGCGGCGCAGCACGATCCCGGCTTCGCCGGCGACCGCGCAGCCGAGCGCGCGCGGCACGACGAAGCGATCCGTCGGGGCCTGGGCCAGGTCGCCGCGATCAACGACGACCGGCTGCTGCGCAACTATCACGCGGTCATCGGCGCGGTTCTGCGGACCAACGCCTTCGCCCCCGCCGCGCGCGAGGCGCTGGCGTTCAAGCTCGATTCGGCGCTGGTCCCCGGCCTGCCCAGGCCGCTGCCCTGGCGCGAGATCTTCGTCTATTCGCGACGGGTCGAGGGCGTTCACCTGCGGGCCGGGCCAATCGCGCGCGGGGGCCTGCGCTGGTCCGACCGGCGCGACGACTTCCGCACCGAGATCCTTGGGCTGATGAAGGCGCAGCGGGTGAAGAACGCGGTCATCGTGCCGACCGGCGCGAAGGGCGGGTTCTACCCCAAGCAGCTGCCCGACCCGGCTCGCGACCGCGAGGCCTGGGCGGCCGAGGGCAGGGCCAGCTACCAGGTGTTCATCCGCACTTTGCTGTCGGTGACCGATAACATCGTCGAGGGCCGGGTGGTCCATCCCAAGGGGGTGGTGATCCACGACGGCGAGGATCCGTATTTCGTCGTCGCCGCCGACAAAGGCACCGCAACCTTCTCCGACACCGCAAACGCCATCGCCGAAAGCGCCGGTTTCTGGCTCGACGATGCTTTCGCCAGCGGCGGCTCGAACGGCTACGACCACAAGGCGATGGGGATCACCGCGCGGGGTGCGTGGCTGTCGGTCCAGCGGCACTTCCTCGAGATGGGGATCGACGTGCAGCGCGAGCCGGTGCGGGTGGCCGGCTGCGGCGACATGTCGGGCGACGTGTTCGGCAACGGCATGCTCCTGTCGAAGGCGATCCTGCTGGTCGCCGCGTTCGACCACCGCCACATTTTTCTCGACCCCGATCCCGACCCGGCGGCAAGCTGGAAGGAACGGCGGCGCCTGTTCAACCTGCCGCGCTCGAGCTGGGAGGACTACGATCCCAAGCTGATCAGCAAGGGCGGAGGAGTCTATTCCAGGAGCCTCAAGCGCATCCCGCTATCGAGGCAAGTGCGCAGCGTGCTCGGGATCGAGGCCGCCGAGCTCGAACCCGAGGCATTGATCAGCGCAATTCTCAAGAGCCCGGTCGATCTCCTATGGTTCGGGGGCATCGGGACCTACGTCAAGGCGAGCAGCGAGGCGACCGCGCAAGTCGGCGACCCGGCCAACGATGCGCTGCGGATCGACGGAGCGGAGCTGCGCACGAAGGTCATCGGCGAAGGCGCGAACCTGGGCATGACGCAGGCCGCGCGAATCGAGTTCGCGCTCGGCGGCGGGCGGATCAACACCGATTTCATCGACAACTCGGCCGGGGTGAACTGCTCCGACAACGAGGTGAACATCAAGATCGCGCTGGCGGCAGCGACACGCGCGGGCAAGCTGTCCGAGAAGAAGCGCAACGCGCTGCTCGAATCCATGACCGACGAAGTTGCCGAGCTCGTGCTCGAGAACAATCGTCTGCAGGCGCTGGCGCTGTCGATCGCCAGGGCCGGCGGCGCCCCCGCGGTCGCTGCGCAGTTGCACCTGATCGAGGCGCTGGAGGAACGCGGCGCGCTCGACCGGCGGACCGAGGGGCTGGCCACCGGCGAAGCGCTCGCGCGGCGCGCGGTCGACGGCTTCGGCCTGACCCGACCCGAGCTCGCGGTGCTGCTGTCCTCGACCAAGTTGGTCCTTCAGGACGCGATCGAGGCCTCGGCGCTGCCCGACGACCCGGCGCTGACCGATCTGCTCGTCGGATATTTTCCATCGCCGATGCGGCGCACGTATCGCCGCGAGATCGAAGGCCACCAGCTGCGGCGCGCGATTGTCGCGACCCAACTCGCCAACCTGATCGTCAATCGGATGGGGATCGTCCATCCGTTCGAGCTATCGGAGGAAGAAGGGGCCACCCTGGCCGACGTCTGCGCGGCTTTCGTGGTTGCCGAGAAGCTGTTCGACGCCGGCGCGCTGTGGGCCGAGCTCGAAACCGCGAAAATGCCCGAGGACGCGCGTATCTACATGTTCCGCCACGCTGCCGGCGCGCTCCGCGGGCAGATGGCCGATCTCATTCGCGCCGGCGCGGCGCCTTCGCCGAGCGCCCTCATCGCTGCACTCGAGACCCGCGTGCGGCAGTTGTCCGACGCCGCGGGGCAGCTGCTGACAGCGTCCTCGCGCGAACAGTCGGACCGGTTGATCGGCGAGTTCGTCCAGTTGGGCGCGCCGGAGAAGCTCGCCGCCAGGGTCGCGCACCTGTACGACATGGACGGCTCGGTCGGCCTCGCTGCGCTGTCGCGCGATGCCGAGATCGACGCGGGCAGGCTGACCGGGGCGTTCACCGATCTCGGGCAGCGGCTCGGGCTCGACTGGGCGCAGAGCACCGCGGCGATGATGAACCCCTCGGACGTGTGGGAACGGCTATTGGTGGCGGGCCTGTCGCGCGACTTCCAGCAGATGCGGCTCGAATTCCTTCGCCGCCTGTCGCGCCGCAAGGGGGCCAAGGACGATCCCGCCGGCGCCGTCGCCGGCTGGGCGGCCGATCATGTCGAAGCCATCCGCCAGTTCCGCACGATAATCGGCCGCGCGCAGGGCCAAAGCCCGGTCGCCCCCGCGATGCTCGCGCAGATCGCCAGCCAGGCGCGCAACCTGCTCGCTCGCTGACCCTCCGCCTTGACGCGGGCCGAGTCGCTGGCCAAGCCCGGAGGCGGTGGATCACGCGGATGTCGTCATCGTCGGGGCCGGGCACGGCGGCGCGCAAGCGGCCATCGCGCTGCGCCAGCAGGGTTTTGCCGGCTCGATCCTGATCATCGGGCGCGACCCGCTGCCACCTTACGAGCGCCCCCCGCTGTCGAAAGAATACCTCGCGCGCGAGAAGCCGTTCGAGCGCATCCTGATCCGCCCGCCCGCGTTCTGGGAGGAGCGCGAGGTGACGCTTCGCCTCGGGGTCGCGGCGACCGCGGTCGACCCCGAAGCGCATGCACTCAAGCTCTCGGATGGAAGCGCGGTAACCTACGGCAAGCTGATCTGGGCGGCGGGCGGCGATCCGCGGCGGCTGTCGTGCGGCGGCGCGGATCTCTCGGGCGTGCACGCGGTGCGCAACAAGGCCGACGTCGACCGGATCATGGTCGAACTCGATGGTGGCGCGAAACGGGTGGCGGTCGTCGGCGGCGGCTACATCGGGCTCGAGGCCGCGGCAGTGCTGACCAAACTTGGCTGCCGGGTGACGCTGCTCGAGGCGCTGCCGCGTGTCCTCGCGCGGGTGGCAGGCGAGACGCTGAGCGGGTTTTTCCAGGATTATCACCGGGCCCGTGGGGTCGATTTACGGCTTGGCGCGACGGTCGAGCGGCTCGAAGGCGAGAACGGCTGGGTCCGCCGGGTGGCCTTGGCTGGCGGCGAGACGATCGAATGCGACATGGTCATCGTGGGCATCGGCATCGTGCCGGCCGCGGGGCCGCTGATCGCGGCGGGCGCCAGCGGCGGCAACGGGGTCGATGTCGACGAGTTCTGCCGCACCACGCTCGACGATATCTACGCAATCGGCGACTGCGCCGCGCATGCCAGCGTGTGGGCCGACGGTGCGGTGATCCGGCTCGAATCGGTGCAGAACGCCCACGACATGGCGACCACCGCCGCACGCCATGTGATGGGACTGGAGGAGCCGTACCGGGCCTTTCCGTGGTTCTGGTCGAACCAGTTCGATCTCAAGCTGCAGACCGCCGGGCTCTCGCTCGGTTACGATGCCGAGATCGTGCGGGGCGATCCCGCCGCGGCCAAGTTTTCGGTGTTGTACCTCAAGGAGCGCCGCGTGATCGCGCTCGATTGTATCAACAACACCCGCGATTACGTGCAGGGCAGGAAGCTGATCGAAGCCCGCGCGACGCCCGATCCGGCGGCCCTCGCGGACCCCGCGGTCGCGCTCACGGACTTATTCTGACCGGCCCCACCGTCGCCGCCGAGCCATCTAGCTCAGCCATCGCCCATGCGGCCGCTTCGGCGACCACCGGGTCGGGATCGGACTGCAAGGGCAAGATCGCTGCGCGCAAGTACCGGTCGCCTGAGTTGCCCGCCGCGATCAGGCAGTTGCGCACGAAGCGGCCGCGGCCGACCCGCTTGATCGGGCTGCCGGAAAACAGCTGACGAAACCCCGCATCGTCGAGCGCAAGCAGCTCGGCGAGGCGCGGCGCGGCGAGTTCGGCGCGCGGGAGGAACGCGCGGTTGGCCGCGGCGGCGCCGGCGAACTTGTTCCACGGGCACACCGCGAGGCAATCGTCGCAGCCGTAGATGCGGTTGCCGATCGCCTTGCGGAACTCGTGCGGGATGGGCCCCGCGTGCTCGATCGTCAGGTAGGAGATGCACCGGCGTGCATCGAGCCGGTATGGCGCCGGAAACGCATCGGTCGGGCAGGCGCGCTGGCACGCCGCGCACGAACCGCAACGGTCTTCGTGCGGGGCATCGGGCGCGAATTCGAGCGTGGTGTAAATTGCGCCGAGGAACAGCCAGTTGCCATGCTCGCGGCTGAGCACATTGGTATGCTTGCCCTGCCAGCCGATCCCCGCGG
Organism: Tsuneonella sp.; assembly: GCA_043427735.1. Lineage (GTDB taxonomy): Bacteria > Pseudomonadota > Alphaproteobacteria > Sphingomonadales > Sphingomonadaceae > Tsuneonella. The sequence goes on from JBHWTG010000262.1 coordinate 8,302, forward strand.
CCTGAGCGAGCGGCTTTTCCATCACCGGCGCGGTGTCGACGAACACCTTGACCTGCGCTCCCGGCGCCTCGCTAACCAGCCAGCGGGCGAGCGCCTTCAGCGCCTTCTTCACCGTGTCGTGATAATCGCGCCCTTGCGCGTAGACCGAAATGCGCCCGCGATCGGGTCGGCCGGCCAGCGCCAGCGGGTCGGCCTCGGGGGCGTAGCTCATGCCGAGGGCGATCACGCTCTTCGCCTCTGCCCACAGCCCCTGCGGTGAGGCGCGCTCCGCCACCCGCTTTGCCATCCATTCCATGGTCCCGTGCCGTTCCTCGCCCAGCCACTGTTCGAGCCGGGCGGCGCGCGCAGGATCGGGCGCGGCGGGCGCGATGCCGACAGCCACGAAGCCGAGCGCGCGCGCCTCGGCCTCCAGCCCTGCCCTGAGCGCGTCGAGGTCCGTGCCGTTAATCAAACTTGGGGTTGCTCCCGTTCATGCGCCACGGTTAACGCGGGGGCCATATGCACGCCCCGCTCAGCGCACCGGCCCTAAGCCCGCCGAACTTGCCGCACAATGACCGCCCGCTGGCGGTGGAGGCGCGCGGCCTGGTCAAGCGGTTCGACGGAGTGACCGCGGTGGACGGCGTCGATCTCGCAGTGCCCGAAGGCGCGATCTACGGCGTGCTCGGCCCGAACGGCGCGGGCAAGACCACCACGCTGCGCATGCTGCTCGGCATCATCGACCCCGACGCGGGGGTGCGCCGTGTGTTCGGCCGCGAGCGCCCGCACGATATCGCCCGCCTGATCGGCTACCTGCCCGAAGAGCGCGGGCTCTACCCGTCGATGAAGGCCTACGAGGCGATCGGCTTCCTCGGCGCGCTCCGCGGCATGCCGCTCAAGCAGGCACAGCGGCGGGGGCGCGAACTGCTCGAGGAGCACGGCCTCGGCCACGCGTCCGAGCGGCAGATCCGCCAATTGTCGAAAGGGATGGCGCAAACCGTCCAGCTGCTCGGCACACTCGTCCACGAACCGCGGCTGGTGGTGCTCGACGAGCCGTTCAGCGGGCTCGACGCGCTCAATCAGGGCAAGCTGGAACGGATGATCCGCGGCCTCGCCACCGGGGGCACCACGGTGATTTTCTCCACGCACGTGATCGCTCACGCCGAGCGGCTGTGCGAGGGGGTGGCGATCATCGCCGGCGGCAAGGTGCCCTACGCCGGGAGCGTGGACGCGGCGCGCGACCGCATCCCCGCTCAGGTCAGGCTGGAGACCGCGGCGGAGGACGGCCCGTGGCGGGCCGTGCTGCCCCAGGACGCGCGCCATGAAGGGCGCTATTGGCTGTTTTCCCTACCCGAGAGCGGGATCGAGCCGCTGCTGCGCGCGCTGATCGAAGGCAACGCCGGCATCCTCTCGCTGTCGATCGAGCGCGCAGGCCTGCACGATGCGTTCGTCCACATCGCCGGCGAAGCCGCCGCCCGCGCGCTCGAAGAGGAAACCCCGGCGGAGCAGGGGCGGTGAGCGCTACCGCGATGGCGCGCCTGTCGCTGCTCAAGGCCGCACTGGTGGTCGCGCGGCGCGATTTCCTCGCGATCCTGCTGTCGAAGGCGTTCCTGTTCTTCCTCCTCGGCCCGGTGTTCTTCGCGCTGGTCAGCCTCGGGGCTGCCTCGATCGGGCGTAAGGCGGCCGAAAATTCCGAGCCGGCGGTGCTCGCGGTGGCGATGGAGCCGGGCGCCGCGGCGGCGCTCGAGCGCGCGGCTGCGGGCCTCGCGCCGCATATCGACCTGCCGCGGCTCGAACGGGTCGATGCCGCGCGCGGCGATCCCGCAGCCCTGCTCGGCGACAACGCGCGCAACTTCGGCGCGGTGCTGACCGGCACGCTCGATGCGCCGCGGCTGATCGGGACCGCCGAACGAATCGAGCGTTGGCGCGGCGGGGTCGCGCTCGCTGCGGCCGCCGCCAGGGGAGCGGGTGCCGGCTATCCCGAGGTCGCGCTGGAGCCCACCGCGACGAGCAGCGCCAGCACCAGAAACGCGCGCGCCGGCACCGCCACCGCCGCGGTCACGCTGATGTTCCTGCTGACGATGCTGCTTGCGGGCATGGTCCTGTCGAACCTGGTCGAGGAGAAGGCGAACAAGATCATCGAAATTCTCGCCGCGGCGATCCCGATGGACGCGGTGTTCCTGGGCAAGCTGTTTGCGATGCTGGCGGTGAGCTTCGTCGGCATCGCGGTGTGGGGCGGCGTCGGCGGGCTCGCGCTGGGGCTCGGCTGGACGAGCGTCGAACTGCTGCCCACGCCGGCGGTCGGCTGGCCGACCTTCGCGGCGCTGTTCCTGGTCTATTTCGCGATGGCCTACCTGCTGATCGGGTCGATTTTCCTGACCATCGGCGCGATGGCCCCGACGGTGCGCGACGTGCAGACGCTGTCGATGCCGGCGACGATGCTGCAGCTCGGGGTATTCTTCCTGGCGACGTATGCCACCAGCGACATCGGCTCGCCCGTCGAGCTCGGCGCGGCGCTGTTTCCGTTCAGCTCGCCGTACGCGATGATCTCGCGCGCGGCACAGGAGCCGGCGCTGTGGCCGCATCTCGCGGCGCTGGCGTGGCAGGTGGCGTGGGTGCTGCTGCTCGTCCGGTTCGGCGCGCGGCTGTTCCGGCGCCGGGTGATGAAGTCGGGCCCGGCGCCGCAGAGCCGCTGGCGCTGGCTGCGGTTCGGCCGCGCCGCCGCCTGATCGGTCGCAAAACGCAACCCGCTATTGACACCGCGGTAAGCGAGCGCAGGATAGCAGCGGACGAGAGGCGGCAGGTTTGCGAGAGTCGCCCGGAGAGGAGAGTATCGATGGCGACGCAACTGGCGCAGGCCCCGCGCACCTGGACCACCGCGCCCCGCGCGGTCGACGCGCTCGAGGCGGCGCTGCGGGATAACCCGCAGGTCATCCCGCAGCACACCGAGAAGTGGGACGTCAGCCGCTCGGATATATATTACGAGGACCGCTGGCAGCCGATCTTCCGCGAGATGCGCGCCGCGGGCGACCTCCACAAGGTGAACGCGAGCCCCTTCGGCCCTTACTGGAACGTCGTCAGCCACCGCGCGATCCAGCACATCGAGGCGCTGCCCGAGCTCTATTCGTCCGAGGGGGCGATCACGATCCTCGACCGGCTGTCCGACGAGAAGCTCGCCGAGCTCGGCCGCGAGCGGTTCGAGCTGCCGATGTTCATCGCCATGGACCGGCCCAAGCACACCGGCCAGCGGCGCACCGTCGCGCCGAAGTTCACGCCGAGCGCGATGGCCGAGATGGAAGCCGAAATCCGCCAGCGCACCGGCGAGCTGCTCGACACGTTGCCGCGACGGGAGGTGTTCGACTGGGTCGATACCGTGTCGATCGAGCTGACCACCGGGATGCTCGCGATCCTGTTCGACTTTCCCTGGAAGGACCGCCGGCTGCTGACCTTCTGGTCAGACTGGGCGGGCGACACCGAGATCGGCCTGATCCGCGATCTCGACCTTCAGCGGCAGGACATCCTGCGCGAGATGGGCGCCTATTTCACCCAGTTGTGGATGGAGCGGGCGAACAAGGAGCCGGCCCCCGATCTCATCTCGATGATGATCCACTCGCCCGCGATGAACCAGATGAGCCCCGAGGAATACATGGGCAACCTTGTGCTGCTGATCGTCGGCGGCAACGACACCACCCGCAACACGATGAGCGGGATCGTGCACGCGTTCGACAAATTTCCCGACCAGCGAAAGCTGTTCGAAGAGCAGCCCGAACTGATCCCCAACGCGGTGCAGGAATGCATCCGCTATCAGACCCCGCTCGCGCACATGCGCCGCACCGCGACCGCCGACAGCGAGCTGTTCGGCCACACGGTCAAGGCCGGCGAGAAACTGATCCTGTGGTACATTTCGGCGAACCGTGACGAGAGCGTGTTCGACAACGCCGACAAGCTCGACATCACGCGCGAGAACGCCCGGCGGCACCTCGCCTTCGGCTACGGCATCCACCGCTGCGTCGGCGCGCGGCTGGCCGAGCTGCAACTGCGGGTCCTGCTCGAGGAGATGCACAAGCGGCGGATGCGGGTGCACGTCGCGGGCGACGTCGAGCGGGTGCGCGCGAACTTCGTCCACGGCTTCCGCAAGCTGGAAGTCGAGATCACCGAGTTCTGACGGCGTTCAGCCGCGAATCGCCATAGCCTCGCCATGCACCGTGCCGCCCCCCGTCGCGCGTTCCTCTCCTGGCTCGGGGCGGGCGTGGCCGTGCCGGTGCTGGCCGCGTGCGGCAGCGCGCCGGCCGAAGCCAAGGCCTGGCCCAAAGGGCTCAGCGACGCGCAGTGGCGCGCGAAACTCACCAGGAACCAGTACCATATCCTGCGCGAGGCGGGGACCGAACGCCCGTTCTCAAGCCCGCTCGACAAGGAAAAGCGCCGCGGCACCTTCCTGTGCGCGGGCTGTGGCAACCCCCTCTATTCGTCGGCAACCAAGTTCGACAGCAAGACCGGGTGGCCGAGCTTCTGGCAGCCGCTGCCCGGCGCGATCGCCACCCGGACCGACTGGAAGATCGGCGTGCCGCGCACCGAAGTGCTGTGCGCCGATTGCGGTGGGCACCTCGGCCACGTGTTCGACGACGGTCCGAAACCCACGGGCAAGCGCTATTGCATGAACGGCGGAGCGATGACCTTCCGCGCCGCCTGATACGCCAACGAAAAAAGGGCGGCGGAGCCTTCCCCCGCCGCCCGATTCATTCTGCAATCAGTTGATCGCTCTATCGCACCCGCTTGCGCTGGATGAGATTGGCGATCAGCAGAAGGATCACCGCGCCGATGAAGGCGGTGATGAGATAGTGGATCCAGCCGTCGCCGGGGATCAGCCCGCCGAGGAGGAACCCGCCGAGAAACCCGCCGACGATTCCGACGACGATGTTGAGCAGGATGCCCATCGACGCATCGCGCGCCATCACCATGCTCGCGAGCCAGCCGGCGACGCCGCCGACAATGATCATTACCAGAATTCCGACGCCATCGCCTTCCATGACAATCCTCCTGTTTCGGCGCCTCCTTCCGGCACCACACGCCCTTTAAACGGCGGGGAGTGCGAGGCGTTCCCCGGCTGCGACGAGCCGTGACCACGGGAGTAGCATGTAAATGAGCAAATGCCGAGCGGCAGTGCCCCGCCCCGATGTCGGGCAGTGGCTGGGCCATGTCAGCGTTTGAGCTGGGTCAGTATTTGAGTTGGCGCTCGTAGAGGTCGCGATAATGCTGGATGCGCGTGACGCGCAGGCCCTGCATCCCCGAACGATCGACCGCGCGCTGCCACGAGGCGAACTCCTCGAGCGTCAGCCCGTAGCGCTCGAGCACTTCGTCGATGGTCAAGAGACCGCCGTTGACCGCGGCGACCACCTCGGCCTTGCGGCGCACGACCCAGCGCTTGGTGTCGGGCGGCGGCAGATCGTTCACGCCCAGCGCTTCGCCGAGCGGCCCGATCACTTGTGCCGGACGGATTTTCTGGTTCTCGATCATCGCGTTCCCTGGTCGCCCACGGCCGCTTCTCCGGCGGCAGCGACGCTTATCGCCGCCGGCGCTTTGCCACGCCCTAAAGCATCAAGGTTAATGGGCGGTTCGCCATCGTATGCCCGCAAGTGAGCGGCCCCGCCGACGAAGCTGCACGCGGCGCCTGCGGGGCGCCATCCGAGGCTGCGCAAATCGCGCGCGGCGGCGAACCGGGCGACGAGCTCGCTCCAGTCGAGCGGCCGCAGCGTCTCGCCGGGGCTGGCGACAGCGGGCAGGATGGCTGCTTCGAACATTCGCCCCTGCTAGCAGGCGGCGGGTCAAGAAGCGGTAAAGCCCCCTTTTACCCTCGCTTAGGAAGTTCGACCCGGCGAACTGGCCTCCTTCGGCAAGGGAGTGTATGGGCCCGCCGGTGAACGCCCCAGCCGCCTTTCCGCTCGCTCTGGAGCCTGCCGCGGCCGCCGCGCTGTTCGATCTGCCGCGTCCCGCGGCGGAAAGCCGCATTGTCGTGGCGATGTCGGGCGGGGTGGATTCGTCGGTCGTCGCCGCGCTCGCCGCCGCGAGCGGGGCGGAGACGATCGGCATCACGCTTCAGCTTTACGATTACGGCGCGGCGACCGGCCGCAAGGGCGCGTGCTGCGCGGGCGACGACATCCGCGACGCCCGCGCGGTCGCCGATCGGCTGGGAATCGCGCACTACGTGTTCGATCACGAGAGCGCCTTCCGCGAGGATGTGGTGGAGCGGTTCGCCGACGACTACCTCGCCGGGCGCACGCCGGTGCCGTGCATCCGCTGCAACATGGGGCCCAAGTTCACCGACCTTTTCCGGATGGCGCGCGAGCTCGGGGCGGATTGCCTCGCCACCGGGCACTACGTGCGCCGGGTGCTCGGCGCAGCCGGCCCCGAGCTGCACCGCGCGGCCGATCCGGCGCGCGATCAGTCGTATTTCCTTTACGGCACCACCGAAGCGCAGCTCGAATTCCTGCGGTTTCCCCTCGGTGGTCTGCCCAAGACCGATGTGCGCCGGCTCGCCGCAGGGTCTGGCTTGCGCAACGCGGCGAAGCCCGACAGCCAGGACATCTGCTTCGTGCCCGACGGCGACTACGCGAGGATCGTCGCCAGGCTGCGCCCCGAGGGTGTGCGACCCGGGCGGATCGTCCACGCGGCGACCGGCGCGGTGCTCGGCGAGCACGGAGGGGTGATCCACTTCACGGTCGGCCAGCGGCGTGGGCTCGACATCGGCGGCCAGCCCGAGCCGCTGTATGTCGTCGCGCTTGACGCGCAGGCCGCCGAGGTGCGTGTCGGCCCCCGGGCGATGCTCGGCGTCTCGGCCGCGCGCCTCGTCGAAACCAACCGTATCGGCCCGCTGCCCGGCACGCCGCTCACGGCCAAGGTCCGCAGCCTGGCGAAGCCGGTGCCGATCGCGCTCGAAGGGCCGCTCGGCGGGGGCGCGGCGACCACGATCCGCTTCGTCGCGCCCGAATTCGGCGTGGCTCCGGGGCAGGCGGCGGTGATCTATGCCGGCGAGCGGGTGGTCGGCGGCGGCTGGATCGACGGCACCGAACCCGCGAGTCAGTCTTCCCACGGATGGAGCACGCAGCCGTAGCCCGGCTTCAGGCGCGCGGTCTCGCTCACCAGCAGCATCCGCGCGGTCACGCTCCTGTCTTTCGGGTCCTCGGAGAAGGTGACCAGCTCCATCCCCGCGAGCTTGTCCTTGGCGCAGTCCTCCAGCCCGCGCCCGGCGACCCAGCGGCACGAACAGGCGACCCGCGCGCCGTAAGCCGTGCCCGCGCGGGCGTAACCCATCGCCGAAGCGCCGAACGCCGCCCACAGCGCAAGCAGCGCGACGGCGATCGCGCCGAGCCACACCAGCCGGTTGCTCCGCCGTCGCTTCGCGGTTGCCAAGCCGATTCCTCCCGTGCGAATGCGCACCGCCGATGCCGCGCCGCCGCCCCCTTATCGCCGTGTTCGCCGCGCTGCCAGCCCTGCTGCCAGTGCTTGCGGCGTGCTCGTCCCAGCCCGCGCCCCCGGCGCCGCTCGATCGCGAGGCGCTGGCGGCGGTGAGGGCGGAGCCCGGGGCGCCGACCGCTCAGCTCGCCCGTGCGCTCGACGAGGTGTTCACCGCCGACGGGGTGGGCGAGACGCGCGCGGTGCTGGTGATGCACGGCGGGCGCATCGCCGCCGAACGCTATGCACCGGGCTACGGGCCCGAGACGCGCTTCGTCAGCTGGTCGATGGCCAAGACGGTGACCGCGGTGATGATCGGCATGCTGGTGGCGGACGGCCGGCTGCGGCTCGACGAATCGCCTCCGGTGCCGCGCTGGCAGCGCCCGGGTGACCCGCGCGGCGAGATCACCTTGCGCCAGCTGCTGCAGATGCGCAGCGGCCTCAGGCACACCGAATCGGGCGAGGTGCCGTACGAGTCGAGCGAGGTGCGGATGCTGTTCCTCGACGGGCGCGACGACATGGCGACGTTCGCCGGGTCGCAGCCGCTCGAGACCGAGCCCGGGGCCCGGTTCGAGTATTCGAGCAACACCACCGTCATCCTCGCCGACATCGCCGCGCGCGTGCTGACGCGCAGCACCCACCCCGATGCACGCCGCAAGGCGGTGGCCGATTATCTGCAGACCCGCCTGTTCGGCCCCTTGGGGATGACCTCGATGGTCCCCGAGTTCGACCGCGCGGGCACGCTGATCGGCGGGAGCCTGATCCACGGGACCGCGCGCGACTGGGCCCGGTTCGGCGACATGCTGCGCAACAAGGGCTCGTATCGGGGGACCCAGATCGTCCCGCGGCGCTGGATCGAGTTCATGACCACTCCCTCGCCCCGGCGCGGCAACTACGGCGCGCAGACCTGGCTCAACCGCGACCCTCCCGAGGAAGAGGGGAAGGCGGACGATCCGCTGTTCGCGGAGCGCGGGCCCCCGAGCCTGTTCGCGGCGATCGGCCACATGGGCCAGTTCATCCTCGTCGCGCCCGACCGCAAGCTCACCGTGGTGCGGCTCGGCCACTCCGACAGCGAGCAGATCGAGCGCGTGGTGGAGGAACTCGCCGATGTCGTCGAACTCTACCCCGGCAGGTAGAAGCTGCCTTCGACCACCGTCACGCAGGGCCCGCCGAGCCACGCTCGGTCCCCCTCGAGACGACAGGCGAGATCGCCGCCGCGCTTCGATGCCTGGTGCGCGGTGAAGCTGTCGCGCCCGAGCCGCGCCGCCCAGAAGGGGGTCAGCACCGCGTGCGCCGAGCCGGTGACCGAATCCTCGTCCACCCCGCCGCCGGGGACGAACACCCGGCTCACGACGTCGGCGCCTGCCCCCGACCCCGATCCGGGGCGCCCCGACGCAGTGCAGATGAACTGGTGGTCCCCCAGCCCGCCGAGCCCGCGCAGGTCGGGCGCGAGCGCGCGCACCTCGTCTTCGTCGGCGAACAGGAAGACGCCGTAACGCTCGGGGCTCAGCCACACCTCGCGCGGTGCGGCGCCGAGCAATGCCACCGCTTCGGGAAAATCGCTGCGCTCGGTGGCGATCGCGGGCAGCCCGACCTCGTAGCCGGCATCGCTCCGGCGAACCTCGAGCACCCCGGCTCTGCGGGTGCGGAAGGTCACCCGCTCGCCGCCCCCAAACCCATCGGCGCGCCCGAGCAGCACATGCCCCGCGGCGAGCGTCGCGTGGCCGCACAGGCGGATTTCGACGGTGGGGGTGAACCAGCGCAGCTCCCAGTCCGCCTCGCCGCTCGCGTCGCGCACCACGAAGGCGGTTTCGGCGAAGTTGTTCTCCTCGGCGATCGCCTGCAGCACATCGTCGGGCAGCCACTCCTCGAGCGGCATGACCGCCGCCTGGTTGCCGGCGAACGGCCGCGCGGCGAACGCATCGACGTGCCAATAGGGCAATTTCACGAGCGCGCTCCTTGCGGTTCGGTGGCCAGCAGTTCCTCGGCGGCGGGTCCTTCCTCGTCGACCAGCCCCTCGGGATCGGGATGGATCAGCACCTCGACCCCGGGGAAGCGCGCCTCGATCCGCGCCTCGAGCTCGTCCATCACCCGGTGCGCCTCGGCGATCGTCATCCGCGGATCGACCGCTGCGTGAAACTGCACGAAGTCGCGCGCGCCGGAGGTGCGGGTGCGCAAGTCGTGCACGCCGCGCAGCTCGGGATGGTCGGCGAGCGCGGCGACGAACGCCGCGCGCTTCGCGTCGGGCCAGTCCTTGTCCATCAGGTGGTCGATCGCCTCGGCCGAGGCGCGCCACGCGCCCCACGCCAGCCACGCCGCGATGGCGAGGCCGAACAACGGGTCCGCCCCCGCCACCCCGAGATTGCGGTCGAGCACCAGCGCCGCGATCACCGAGAGGTTGAGCAGCAGATCCGACTTGTAGTGCACGTTGTCGGTGCGGATCGCCAGGCTGCCGGTCCGGCGGATCACGTGGCGCTGCCACGCGAGCAGCCCCAGCGTGGCGACGATCGCGACTGCCGAGACGGCCACCCCCTCGCCCGCCGAGGCCACCCGCTCGCCGGCGACCAACGCGGTTGCCGCGCGCAGCGCAATTCCCGCCGCCGACAGCGCGATCAGCACGACCTGGACCATCGCCGCGATCGCTTCGGCCTTGCCATGCCCGAAGCGGTGCTCGTGGTCGGCGGGCTGCGCGGCAATCCACACGCCGATGAGAGTCGCAAGGCTCGCCACCAGGTCGAGCGCGGTGTCGGCGAGGCTGCCAAGCATCGCGGTCGAACCGGTTTCCCACACCGCCCACAGCTTGAGCGCCCCGAGGAACGCCGCCATCACGATCGAGGCGTAGGCCGCGCTGCGGGTGAGGCGGGCGCGCGCTTCGCTCATGGGTACAGCAACGTGCTGGCCCAGCCTCCATCCGCGGCGCGGGTGAAGCGGCGGCGGTCGTGAAGGCGGTTCTCCCGGTCGAGCCAGAACTCGATTTCCGCCGGGGCGAGGGTGAACCCGGTCCAGTACGGCGGGCGGGGCACCTCTCCCGCGCCCTTGCACGCCTCGGCCAGCGCCTCGACCCGCTCGATATAGGTGCGCCGGTCGGCCAACGGGCGCGACTGGTCGCTCGCCGCCGAGCCCACCTGGCTGACGAACGGGCGCGAGCGGAAGTAGGCATCGGCCGCCTCGGGCGGCACCTCGGTCAGCGCTCCCTCGATCCGCACCTGGCGCCGCAGGCTCTTCCAGTGAAACAGCAGTGCCGCCCGCGGATTGGCGAGGATCTCGCTGCCCTTGCGGCTTTGCGCGTTGGTGTAGAAGGTGAACCCCTCCTCCCCGAACTCCTTGAGCAGCACCATCCGCACCGACGGCGCGCCGACCGCGGTGGCGGTCGCCAGCGCCATCGCGTTGGCATCGTTCGGCTCGCTCGCCCGCGCCTCGGCGAACCACGCGGCAAACAGGCCGAGCGGATCCGATTCGGGCAGCGCCGAGCGCTCAGCGTCCATGCCGATACTCCCCAGGTTGACACAGTTGACACAGTTCAGAGGAAACATTCCGCCCCCGGTCCGAAGCCTGCGAGGGCGCGGCCTGGGCGCGGGGATCGAGGCGGGTTTCGGCGGTCATTCCTGCCGCCCTACCGATCCGCCGGCGTGTAGGAAAGCGGGCGGTTCTTGCGCGCGCGGACCGTCTCACCTAGCTAACACGCCCGATGGCTACCAAATCGTCTGACCCCTACGCGACCCTGGGCGTGGCGCGCGGCGCGAGCGACAAGGACATCAAGAGCGCCTATCGCAAGCTCGCCAAGGAGCTGCATCCCGACCGCAACAAGGACAATCCGAGGGCCGCCGAGCGCTTCTCGGACGTGACCCGCGCCTACGACCTGTTGAGCGACGCCGGCAAACGCGCGCAGTACGACCGCGGCGAGATCGATGCCGAGGGCAACCCGACCAATCCGTTCGCCGGAATGGGCGGGGGTTTCAACGGCGGCTTTTCAGGGGGCGGCTTCCGCCCCGAGGACCTGCACGGCCAAAACCCGTTCGGAACCGGCGACGT
>JBHWTG010000263.1:0-3676 GCA_043427735.1 Tsuneonella sp.
TAGCCCGCGCCCGGACCGGGAGCGCGGTCGGCGGGGCGCTCGCGCTGCTGCCGTTCACGGAGGAGCAGCTGCACAAGGCGTTCCTCGCGGCGATCCTGGGCGGCGCGGTGGCGCTGGCGTGGTTCGTCGCCAGCCTCGCAGGAGTGCCCGCGCTGGCCCAGGCGCAGGTCGCCGCGGTGGCGTCCGACGCCGGGTTCGAGGTCCGCCGGGTCCAGGTCACCGGGGTCGAGCGGATGAACGAGCTCAAGGTCTACGAGCGGGTGCTGGCCGAGCGCGACCGGCCGATGCCGCTGGTCGATCTCCATGCCATCCGCGCCGATCTGCTCGAGCTGTCGTGGGTCGAGGACGCGCGCGTCAGCCGCCAGCTCCCCGAGACGCTGGTGGTCGACGTGGTCGAGCGGACCCCGCGCGCGGCCCTTCGGAAGCCCGGCCGGCTGGTGCTGATCGACGGCAGCGGGCACGAGCTCGAGCCGATCACCGAAGCGAACGCGAAAGGGATGCTGGTTGTCTCCGGGCCCGGGGCGGCCCGGCAGATCGCCGGGCTCGATGCGCTGCTCGACGCGGCCCCCGCGCTCAAGCCGCAGGTGACCGGGGCCGAATGGGTCGGCAATCGCCGCTGGAACCTGACCTTCAAGACCGGTCAGGTGCTCGCGCTGCCGCACGGGGAGGACGCCTCGACCGGCGCGCTGGTGTCGTTCGCCCGGCTCGACGGGGTCAACCGCCTGCTCGGCGGCAAGGTCGCCGCGTTCGACATGCGCGCGCCCGATCGCATCTACATGCGCATCCCCGGCCGTGCGCAACAGGCCCTCGACGCGGCCAAAGCCTCGGCGGAGACCGAGTGATGGGCCTCCCCCGGATCGTCAGGGTGTTCGGCGCGGTCAACGTCGGCAGTTTCCGCATCTCCGCGATGATCATGGGCCTGTCCGAAACCGGCGAGATGATCGTGCTCGGCAGCGGCAACCGCGCGAGCCAGGGGATCAAGCGCGGCTACGTGACCGACATGACCGCGGCGACCTACGCCATCCGCGACGCGGTCGAGCGCGCCGAGAAGAACGCCGGCACCTCGATCTCGAGCGTGTGGGTCGGCTGCTCGGGGGCGGGGCTCGCCAGCCGCGTCGCCAAAGTCGAGATCGACATCGGTGGCCGGCGGATCGAGGAAGACGACATCGAGGCGCTGCTGGTCGCCGCGCGCGACAGCATCCAGCCCGACGGGCGGATGGTGCTCCACGCGCAGCCCGCGCACTACACGCTCGACGGCGCGCACGGGGTGGCGAACCCGCGTGGCCTGCACGCCGAGCGGCTGGGGGTCGACATCCACGTGATGCTCGCCGACGGGGCGCCGGTCAGGAACCTGATCGAGGCGGTGCAGAACGCGCACCTCGACGTCGAGGCGGTGGTCGCCGCGCCGATCGCCGCCGGGCACGCGTGCCTGAGCCCCGAGGAGCGCGAGCTCGGCACCGCATTGGTCGAGATCGGCGGCGAGGTGACCAACGTCGCGCTCTACGCGGGCGGGATGCTGCTCGGGCTCACCGCGATCCCGTTCGGCTCGTCGGACGTGACCGACGCGGTGGCGAGCGCGTTCGGCATCCGCCGCTTCCAGGCCCAGCGGCTGAAAAGCCGCTACGGCTCGGCGATCGCCAGCCCCAGCGACTACAAGGACATGGTCCCGGTCAACGGACCGGGCGACACTTCCGGCGAGGAGGGGGGCGGCCAGCCCGCGCGCGGCGCCGACGAGCAGAACCGCATTCCCCGCGCCGAGCTGATCTCGGTGATCACCGAGCAGCTCTCCAAGCTGACCGGCGAGGTCGGTCGCGCGCTGAAGGCGATGGGCTTCACCGGCGCCAAGGGCGGGCAGGTGGTGGTCACCGGCGGCGGGGCCGAGCTCGCCGGGATCGCCGAGTTCCTGCAGAGCGCGCTCGGCCGCCCGGTGCGGGTGGGCAAGCCGCCGGCGCTGCGCGGGCTGGGCGAGGCGGGCGCTACCCCCGGTTTCGTGACGCTCGCGGGCCTGTGCCTCTACGCCGCCGACGATCCGGTGGACATCCGCACGTTCCCCGCGCGCCACACCCAGGTCGTGCGCGCCGGCGGATCGGGGCTCGTCACCCGCGTGCTGCGGGCGATGCGCGAGTATTTCTGATGCTAACACCCGTTGTGGATAAGGAAAATGGTCCTATCCCGCGGCGAATCGCTTCGTGTAAGACTGCCGGTAACCGTTTTAATCCCCGGAGGGGCACCCAATGAGCATCAACATCGGTCCACCCGCCACCGACGAGCTGCGGCCGAAGATCACCGTGATCGGCGTCGGCGGCGCGGGCGGCAACGCGATCGCCAACATGATCGGCGCCGATATCGAGGGCGTCGACTTCATCGTCGCCAACACCGACGCGCAGGCGCTGTCGAACGCGTCGGCCGAAAAGCGCATCCAGCTCGGGCCCGACATCACCGGCGGGCTCGGCGCGGGCGCGCGGCCCGAGGTGGGCAAGGCCGCGGCCGAGGAAACCGTGGGCGACATCGAGGACGCGCTCGAAGGCGTCAACATGTGCTTCATCGCCGCCGGCATGGGCGGCGGCACGGGGACCGGCGCGGCCCCGGTCATCGCCGAGGCGGCGCGGCGCAAGGGCGTGCTGACGGTGGGCGTGGTCACCAAGCCGTTCCTGTTCGAAGGCACCCGGCGGATGCGCGCGGCCGAAGCGGGGATCGAGGAGCTGCAGAAGCACGTCGACACGCTGATCGTCATCCCCAACCAGAACCTGTTCCTCGTCGCCAAGGCGGAAACCACCTTCAAGGAGGCGTTCCAGCTCGCCGACGAGGTGCTCCAGCAGGGGGTCCGCTCGATCACCGACCTGATGGTCATGCCCGGCCTCATCAACCTCGACTTCGCCGACGTGCGCTCGGTGATGCAGGAGATGGGCAAGGCTATGATGGGCACCGGCGAGGGCGAGGGCGAGAACCGCGCGCTCGAGGCCGCCGAGCGGGCGATCGCCAACCCGCTGCTCGACGGGGTGAGCATGGCCGGCGCCAAGGGCGTGATCATCTCGATCATCGGCGGCGAGGACATGAAGCTGCTCGAGGTGGATGAGGCCGCGAACCACATCCGCGAACTGGTCGATGAAGATGCCAACATCATCTGGGGTTCGGCGTTCAACAACGAGCTGAACGGCAAGATCCGCGTCTCGGTCGTCGCCACCGGGATCGAAGGCGGTAATATTGTTCTCGAGGACAATGATCGCCACGCGCTGCGCCTTGGCGCGAGCCGGGCGCCCAAGCGCCCTGTGCTGGAACTGCCGGGCGAGGCTGCGACTGGAGACGACAACTACGTGCCTGCCGCCGCGCCGGTCGCGGCGGAGTCAATGTCGCTCGCCGGGTTCGACGAGGCCGGTGAAGAGGGCTACGAAAACGACAGCGATGTCGAGGGGATCGTCGATCCGCTGGCTGGCCTGCGCAATGACGACCAGGATGCGCGCGACGGCGACGGCGGGGGTACGCCGGACGATGCCAATGGCAACGCGTTTGCAAATCCGGGGCATGACCACAGCTTCGGCAGCCCTGCGGGTAACAACGCCGCGCGCGACGATTGGGACGAACTGGGCGGCGAGCCGCAGCGGCGCAAGCAGCCGATCGACCTGTCAGGCGCCGTGCCTGCCGACGCGCCCGAGGAAACCCCTCGCGCGGCGCCCGG
>JBHWTG010000264.1:0-25065 GCA_043427735.1 Tsuneonella sp.
CGCCATCACCCCGTGCGGCTTGTGGCGCACCGCCGCGGTCCCCTGCAGGGCGCTGTCGAGCCGCTTCTGCCCGGTCCGCTCGGCATAGGCGCTGACCGAGATATCGACCTTGGCGACGACCGATTCGATTTCCGTGCGGGCCTCCCACAAAGGCTTGCCGGTCTCGCGCGCGATCAGCTCGGCAAAGGGTTCGGCCTGCTTGCGGACCTCGTTGGCGAAACGGCGGACGAGCTCGACCCGCGTCGCCAACGGCTTGGCGGCCCACTCCGGCCAGGCCCGACGGGCACGCTCGACAGCGGAGTCCACATCGCCGGGCAGGCCGCGCCACAGTTCCGCGCCGGTGGCGGGCTCGCAGGAGATGATCTCGGCGGCTGACAAGAATGGTTACTCCCGACCGGCGCGGGCCGCGTGCTTGGCCCCGCAGACCCTTACGCCCAGATGCCGGAGGTGGTGAATATCTTTTGCCATTCAACGGCCAACGCGGTGGCCCGCCGGGGCCGGAGCGTGTCCCAACGCCTCGCCAAGGCGGCGGATGGCGGCGATCTCGCCGGCCAGCGGCTGCCAGTCGTCGCGCTCGGCGATCGCGGCCCACAGCGCTTCTACGCGGTCGATGACCAGCGAGGGCGCCCCGGGCTCGTCCCACAGCGCATGGCCGGCGCCCTCGGGCGCGTAGCCGTGCAGCGCTTCGGCCAGAGCGCCCGACGGCGCGCGGCCGAAGCGGTGACGGTGGAAGAAGGCATCGGGCGGCTCGCCGCTCTCGCGCATCGCCGTCTCGCACGCGGCGACGAGCGCCGCGTCACGCTCCCCACCTCGGGAGGCCAGCCCCAGTCGCCACAGCCAGCGCCGCCGCACGTTGGCGATGTAAAGCGGTCCGAACCGTTCGAGCGCCGCGACCAGCGCCGGCGCGTCGGCGAGTGCGCGCAAGGCGATCGCGAGCTGGCCGCAGTTCCAGTACAGCGCTTCGGGCTGGCGGCCGAACGCGTAGAGCCCGGCGTGATCGAAGTAGGCGGCGGTGAATGTGGCATCCCATGCGGGCAGCCAGCGCCATGGACCGTAATCGAAGCTCTCCCCCGAGACGTTCATGTTGTCGGTGTTGAGCACGCCGTGAACGAACCCCGCGACCATCCAGCTGGCGGCGAGATCGGCCAGCCGCTCGACCACCTGGTGCAGCAGGATCGCCGCCGGCTCCTCGCGTCCCGGCGCAGCGGCAGGCGGCATGGGGCCGGGGAACTGGGCCAGGCAGTAGTCGACGAGCTGCGCCATGTGATCGCGCTCGCCGAGCACGGCAAGGCGCTGAAAAGTGCCGATGCGGATGTGCCCGTGGCTCAGCCGCACCAGCACCGCCGAGCGGGTCGGCGAGGGCTCGTCGCCGCGGACCAGCTCCTCGCCCGTCTCGACGATCGAGAAGGTCTTGCTGGTGTTCACCCCGAGCGCCTCGAGCATCTCGGTTGCCAGCAGCTCGCGCACCGCGCCCTTGAGCGTGAGCCGGCCGTCGGCGGTGCGACTGTACGGAGTGGTGCCCGATCCTTTGGTGCCGAGCTCGAGCAGTCGGCCGTCGTCAGCGCGCAGCTGGGCGAAAGTGAACCCCCGGCCGTCGCCGATCTCGGGATTGTACACGCGGAACTGGTGCCCGTGATAGCGCAAGGCAAGCGGGCCGGGCAGCGTGCCGGCAAGCGGCTCGAACCGGGCGAAATGCCCGATCCATTCCGCGTCGGTCAGGTCGGCAAGCCCCACTGTCGCCGCCGCGCGGTCGTTGCGCCAGCGCAGGTCGGTCCGCGGGAACTGCGCCGGGGTCACCGGGTCGGCGAGCCAATCGGCCAGCGCGAGCAGCGGCTTCTCGGGGCGGAATTCGACCGGTTGCGGTTCTGCCTGCATCGGGCGATAGTGGGGGCGAGGGTGCGGCCATACAAGCCGCGAACGCCTGGAGCCGCTCGCGCCGATGGACATGGCAATCGCTTCCAACACCGCCGCGCCGCGCGCGTGGTCCGATCGCGCGTGGCTGTCGAGCGACGGGCTGCGGCTGCACTTTCGGGACTACCCCGGCCGTGCAGACCGCCCGCCGGTGGTGATCCTCCACGGCCTGACCCGCAACGCGCGCGACGGCGCGGCGCTGGCCGAGCGGCTCGCCGGCGACTGGCGGGTGATCGTGCCGGAGATGCGCGGTCGCGGACAGTCGGACTATGCGAAGGACAGCGCGACTTACACCCCGGCGCAGTACGTCGCCGATCTTGTCGCCTTGCTCGACCAGGAAGGCATCGAGCGCTTCGTGGCGATCGGCACCTCGCTGGGGGGGCTGATGACGATGCTGCTCGCGCTGTCCGCCCCGCAGCGGATCGCCGCCGCCGCGCTGGTCGACGTGGGCCCCGAGATAGAACCCGCGGGCATTGCTGCCATCCGCGAGTATGTCGGGCAGGGGGGTAGCTTCCCGACCTGGCTGCACGCCGCGCGCTCGCTCGAAGACCTGCACCGCGGCGCGCACCCCGAGTTCGCGCTCGCCGACTGGCTGGCGATGGCCAAGCGACTGATGGCGCTCGGGGCCAACGGGCGCATCGTCTACGACTACGACATGCGCATCGCCGAGCCGTTCGCCGCCGATCCCGCCCCCGGCGCGGCCGACCTGTGGCCCGCGTTCGAAGCGCTCGCGGGGCGTCCGCTGCTGTTGCTGCGCGGGGCGCTGTCGCGAATCCTCTCCGCTGCGACCGCGCGCGAAATGCAGCGCCGCGTGCCGGGGCTCGAGGTGGTCGAGGTGCCGCGGATCGGCCACGCGCCGACGCTCGACGAGCCCGAAGCGGTGGCGGCGATCGACCGGCTGCTCGCACAGACGGGATGAGCGGCGCGCCCGGCGCGCGCCCGCGCATCCTCCATCTCCATTCGAGCTTCGCCAGCGGCGGCAAGGAGCGCCGCGCGGTCAGGCTGATGAACGCGTTCGGCTCGCAGATCGCGCACGCGATCGTCAGCGGGGTCCCGGGCGAAACCGGCGCGGCCGCCGAAATCGCCCGCGGGATCAGGGTCGATTGGCCGGCCGATTTCCCGGCGCTACGGGGGCGGCCCACGCTCGGCCGGCTCAAACGGCTCGCCGAAGCGATGCGGGGCTACGACCTCGTGCTGACCTACAACTGGGGCGCAATCGACGCGGTGATGTCGAACACGCTGTTCGGCGAGGCGTTCGGCCTGCCCCCGCTGATCCATCACGAGGACGGCTTCAACGACGACGAGCGGCTGCGCCTCAAGCGGTCGCGCAACTGGTACCGGCGGATCGCGCTGGGCAGGGCGCGCGGCCTGGTCGTGCCGTCTGAGACGCTGGAGGAGGTCGCGCTGACGGCATGGGCGCAGCCGCTCGGCCGGGTCATGCGGATCGCTAACGGCATCGACACCGAAGCCTTCGCAAAGCCGCCACCTGCCGACGCATTGCCCGGACTGATCAAGCGGGCGGGCGAGCTTTGGGTCGGCACGCTGGCCGGGTTGCGCGCCGTCAAGAACCTGCCCGCGCTGGTGCGCGCTTGCGCTCCGCTGCCCGAGCCGTGGCATCTGGTGATCGTCGGCGAGGGACCCGAACGCGAGGCGATCCGGGCCGAGGCCGAGCGGCTGGGCATCGAGCATCGCGTCCACCTGCCCGGCTTCGCTCCCGCTCCCGAGCGCTTCGTGGGGCTGTTCGATGTGTTCGCGCTGTCGTCCCATTCCGAGCAGTTCCCTATCTCGCTGGTCGAGGCGATGGCGGCGGGCCGCCCCGCGGCAGCCTTCGCGGTGGGCGACATTGCCGCGATCGTGGCCGAGGAGAACCGGCCCTACATCGTGCCGCCGGGCAACGAGGCGGCACTCGCCGCGGCGATTGGCGCGCTGGCCGCCTCGCCCGATCTGCGCGCGGAATTGCGCAAGGCCAACCGGGCGAGGGCCCGGGCGCATTACGACGAAGCGAAGATGATCGCCGCCTACCGCCGGCTCTACGCCAGCGCGATGGGACGGGCGAGCTTGCCGTAAGCCAGCTTCACCGGCGGTTCACGCGCCGGGGGACATCCGGGTTTGCAAGTTGAATTGAGCGCCCCATCGGCTAAAGACGCGCCGCATCCCAGTCCTCCCAGCACGAGACGAACCTTCCGCGTGGCCCTCCGACCCGACAGCTCGCTGACCCCCGACGAGAAGCGCGCCCGCGCGCAAGCTGCGCAGGAGGACGTGCTGCTGCGCGAGGTCGACGATGCGGTGCGCCAGGATCAATACGCCGAGGCCGCGCAGCGATACGGCAAGCCGGCGCTGATCGCGGTCGCGCTGGTCCTCGCAGGGTTCGGCGGCTACCTGCTGTGGGACAACCGGCAGAACGCGGCGCGCGAAGCGGACAGCGAGAAGCTGGTGGGCGCGCTCGACCGCGTGGAGCGCGGCGACCTTCCGGGCGGCGATGCGGCGCTTGCTCCGCTGATCGCCGACGGGAATGCGGGGGCGAAAGCCGCCGCCCGGCTGCTCAAGGCGGGGATCGCCATGGAGCAGAACAAGCCGGCCGAAGCTGCTGCCCTCTACGACCAGGTGGCCGCGGACGGCGACGCCCCGCAGGCGCTGCGCGACGTTGCCACCATCCGCGCGGTCGCCGCGCGCTACGACACAATGAAGCCATCGGACGTCGTCGCCCGGCTCAAGCCCTTGGCGGTGCCCGAGGGGCCCTTCTTCGGGCCGGCCGGGGAACTCGTAGCGATGGCGTATCTCGATCAGGGCAACCAGGCCGAAGCCGGAGCGCTGTTCGCCGCGATTGCCAAGGATGACCAGACTTCGGACACGCTGCGCTCGCGCACGCGCCAGATGGCGGGGCTGCTCGGCGTGGATGCGATCGAGGATGTCGACACCGTGCTGCGCGACAGCGTCGCTGCGCCTCAATGACCAAGCCAAGGATTTCGCCCGGTATGACTACGATCCACGCCCTCCGCGCGGCTGCCCGAAACGGCTCGGTGCTCGCGCTCGCGCTGGCGCTCGGCGCCTGCGGCGTGTTCGGCGGGGGCGACAAGAAGGACACGCCGACGGTTGGCAACCGCATCCCGGTGCTGTCACGGATCGAGAGCGCGAAGGTCGATCCCGCGCTGGCCGGCGTGGCGGTCGTTCTGCCTCCGGCGCTGACCAATACCGAGTGGGCGCAGCCCGGCGGCAACGCGGGAAAAAGCTATGGCCATCTCGCGCTGCCCGACAATCTCGGTCGGGCCTGGACCGCTAGCATCGCCGGATCGACCGACCGCCGCCGGCTCGCCGCCGCCCCGGTGATCGGCGACGGGAAGCTGTTCGTCGCCGACGCCAACGGCGTCGTCCACGCGTTCGACGCGCAGAGCGGCGGCAAGCTGTGGAGCCATGTCGCGGAAGTCGGCGGAGACCTGCGCTCTGCGAACTTCGGGGGCGGGGTCAGCTACGACGCAGGCCGGGTGTATGCGACCAACGGGGTGGGCGAGGTCGTCGCGCTCGACGCGGGCAGCGGGGCGCAGATCTGGAAGGTCAAGCCGGCGGGGCCGCTGCGCGGGGCGCCGACGGTGGCCTTCGGCGCGGTCTACGTCATGAGCCAGGACAACCAGGTCATCGCGCTGTCGGCGGTGGACGGCAAGCTCCAGTGGAGCGAATCGGGTGCGACCGCGCAGACCGGCATCTTCGGGGTTGCCTCTCCGGCCGCGGGCGCCGGGACCGTGATTGCCGGGTTCTCGAGCGGCGAGCTGGTCGCTTATCGCTACGAGAACGGCCGCACGTTGTGGGCCGATGCGCTCGCGCGCACCTCGATCTCGACCGAGGTCGGCGCGCTGGCGGACATCGACGCCGATCCGATCATCGATTCGGGACGGGTCTATGCACTGGGCCAGGGCGGGCGCATGGCCGCTTACGAGCTGGTTACCGGGCAGCGCATCTGGGAGCTCAATCTCGCCGGCATCTCGACCCCGGCGGTCGCAGGCGAATGGATCTTCACGCTGACCGACGACGCGCGCCTGCTGGCGATCGCGCGGGGCAACGGGCGGGTGCGCTGGATCACCGATCTCGGCCGCTACCGCGACGTCGAAAAGAAGAAGGATCCGATCTTCTGGACCGGGCCGGTGCTCGCGGGCAACACCCTGTGGGTCGCCAACTCCGAGGGGCAGATTTACCGCGTGAGCGTGAGCGAAGGGTCGGCCACCCTGTTCCAGACGCTCAAGGACCCGATCGCGCAGGCACCGATCGTCGCCAACAACACGCTTTACGTGCTCGACGAAGGCGGCACGATCCATGCCTTCCGTTGAGGCACTTTCCGGCGCGTTAACCCTTTTCGGCTAGCGCGGGCGCGTGACCAGCGCGCCCCAGCCACCTACTCCGCCCGCGCCGCCGCGCAGCGATGTGTCGCCGTGGGTCGGGCTCGCGGGGCTGGCCGGGCTGTTCGGGTGGCTGCTGGTCTGCCGGCAGTGGCCGCTGGTGGCGGACGCGCTCGCCATTCCCGGCCCGCGCGCGCGGCTCGACGGGCCGTACGCGGCAGTCACCGCGCTGCTCTTTTCGACTCTACCGATGGTCGCGGTGTCGCTGCTGGTCGACAAAGTCCACCGCCGGCCTTCGACCGGGATCGACTGGTCGCACCGGCGCGCGCTTGCGGCGGTGCTGCCGTTCTCGATGGTCAAGCTCGCCGGCCTGTGGGCGACATGGATCGGGATCGCGGCGCTCTACGCCCTGGGCCGGTTCTATTGGGACGGCCAATACTTGTTCGCGATGCAGCTGCTGGGGGCGGCGGCCGTCCCACTGTTCGTGCTGTCGGTGCCGTACGTGCTGTGGCTCGACCGCTATCTCGTCGACCCGCGCGATCATGCCTGGCATTTCGGCGCGCTGCTGCTCGGCCGCGGAGGCCACGACCTCGACGAGGTCAAGAAGCATTGGCGCGCGTGGATCATCAAGGGGTTCTTCGGCGCGTTCATGCTGTCGATCCTGCCGCCCGGCTTCCAGGCGGCGGTCAACGCCGACTACGCCGCGATCCTCGGCGACCCGGCCGCGCTGGGGATGACATTGATCGGCGTGCTGTTCCTGATCGACGTGCAGATCGGCACGGTCGGCTACCTCGTCACCTTCCGCCCCCTCGACGCGCATATCCGCAGCGGCAATCCGCACCTCGCCGGCTGGGTCGCCGCGCTGATGTGCTACCCCCCGTTCGTGTTCACGTTCATGGGCTCGGGCCTGCTCGGCTACGAATATGGCACGCCCGGGCAGGGCGATGCGAACTGGACCGTGTGGCTCGGCGGGCATCCGCTGCTGACTTCCTTGTGGGCCGCCATTCTCGTGTTCCTCACCGCGATCTATGCCTGGGCGACTGTCGCCTTCGGCCTGCGCTTCTCGAATCTGACCTACCGCGGGGTGCTGACGAACGGTCCCTACCGCTTTACCCGGCACCCGGCGTACCTCGCCAAGAACCTGTTCTGGTGGCTGTCGACGCTGCCGTTCCTCGTCACCAACGGCTCGGCCGCCGACACGCTGCGCAACACCATCTGCCTCGCGGCGGTCGGCGCGATCTACTACTGGCGCGCGCGGACTGAGGAAGACCACCTGTGGGCCGAGGACGCGAAGTACCGCGCCTATCACGCGTGGATGAGCGAACACGGCCTCATCACCGCGCCGCTCGTGCGATTGAAGCGGCGGCTGGGGGTCCGGGTGCGCGGGATGGGCCCGCTGCCCGAGCCCGCGGAATAGTCAGAAGCTCTGCTCGTAGACGCGGCTGACGTCGCCGTTCCACTCGCCGTGGTAGAGTTCGAGCAGGCGCTGCGCCGGGACTCTGCCGGTGGCGACGATCTCGTCGAGCGGTTCGAGAAAGCCGCTTTCGTTATCGCCGCTGCTGTTGAGCCTGGCCCTGGCGGTAAGGCCGGCGCGGGCGATCTTCAGCACTTCCGGCGCGATGTCGCGCAATGTCCGGCCTGCGGCAACGGGCGCATCAAGCCCGAGCTTCGGCACCGCACCGCGCAGCGCCTCGCGCTCCTCCATCGTCCAGTCCTTGACCAGGTCCCACGCGGCGTCGAGCGCGCTCTGGTCGTACAGCAGCCCGACCCAGAGCGCGGGCAGCGCGCAGATGCGGTTCCACGGGCCCCCGTCGGCACCGCGCATCTCGAGGAACGACTTGAGCCGCACTTCCGGAAAGGCGGTCGACAGGTGATCGATCCAGTCGCTCGCGGTCGGCCGTTCGCCCGGCAATGCCGACAGCTCGCCCCGCAGGAAATCGCGGAAGCTGAGGCCGGCGGCATCGATGTATCGCCCCTCTCGGAACACGAAGTACATCGGCACGTCGAGCATGTAGTCGACGTAGCGATCGTAGCCGAAACCGTCTTCGAACACGAACGGCAGCATGCCGGTACGGTGCGGATCGGTGTCGGACCAGATGTGGCTGCGGTAGCTGAGGTAGCCGTTGGGCTTGCCTTCGGTGAACGGCGAGTTGGCGAACAGCGCGGTGGCGAGCGGCTGGAGAGCGAGGCTGACGCGGAACTTCTGCACCATGTCGGCCTCGCTCGAGTAGTCGAGGTTGGTCTGGATGGTGCAAGTCCTGAGCATCATGTCGAGGCCCAGGCTGCCGACCCGCGGCATGTGCCGCAGCATGATTTCGTAGCGGCCCTTGGGCATGATCGGCAGCTCGTCGCGGGTCTTGTCGGGCCACATGCCGAGTCCGAGGAAGCCGACTCCGCATTTCTCGCCGATCGCCTTCACCTGCTTGAGGTGCCGCCCGGTCTCGGCGCAAGTCTGGTGCAGGGTCTCGACCGGCGCGCCCGAGAGCTCGAGCTGGCCGGCGGGCTCGAGGCTGACGGTGCCGTCGGCGCCGCGCATCGCGATGATGTGGCCAGCCTCCTCGACCGGCTCCCAGCCGAAGCGGGTGAGCGCCATGAGCAGATCGCGGATGCCGCACGCCTCCTCGTACGAGGGCGCGTGATGATCGGGCAGCTTGTAGACGAGCTTCTCGTGCTCGGTGCCGATGCGCCAGTTCTCGCGCGGTTTTTCGCCGGCAGCCATCGGCGCCACCAGCTGGTCGCGGCCGTCGATGATGGGGTCGTCGGCCGCCGAGGCCTCGCGGGTGCTCATGCCGGTTGCACTAGAAAACGGGTCGCCGCGGCGCCAGCGATTTAATCGCCCCAGTCGCCGACGGTCCCCATCCACAGCGCGACCGCAGCGATGGCGGCGGTTTCGGCGCGCAGGATTCGCGGGCCGAGCGAGATCGGAACCGCCTGCGGCAATGCGCGGATCGCCGCGTTTTCGTTGTCCTCGAACCCGCCCTCCGGGCCGATAAGGATTGCCGCCGGGCCCGCGCGCGCGGCCATCGCCACACGCGCCGGCTCGCCGCCGCGCTCGTCGCAAAAGAACAGTGCGCGCTCCGGCGGCCAGTCGGACAGCAGCCGTTCCAGTCGGACGAGCGGCTCAAGCTCGGTCAAGGCGGTGCGCTCGCACTGTTCGGCGGCCTCGATCATGCGCTTCTCGAGCCGAGAGGCGTTGATCTGCCGGACCTGGCTGCGGCGCATTTCGACCGGCACGAGCTTGCGCACACCGAGCTCGCAGGCCTTTTCTGCAACCAGCGCGAAGTTGTCGCGCTGGATCGGGGAGGCGCAGAGCCACAAGTCGGGGACTTCCTCCCGCGGGGCCAGCAATGCCTCGACCCAGGCCGACCAGCGGCCCGAGGACATTTCGCCCAGCCGGGCGAGGTATTCGCCGGTTCGATCGTCGAACAGCCGCACCGCATCTCCCGCCCTGAGCCGCAAGACCGAATGGAAGTAGCGCGCCGCGGCGCTGTCGAGCGGCACCTCGTCACCCACCGCGAGCACCCGGTCGACATAGAGCCGCGGGCTGGATTTCGGCGGCCAGGCGGGGACCTTCGGCTGATGGCGGGCGGGCATCGCTTTGCAGGTGGCACGGCGGCCGGTAGGGGACAAGGCGTGAGCGAAGCGATCGTCCCCGACAGCGAGCATCGCGGCCTCGTCGCGCGGCTGCCACGGCGCGCGCGCGACCTCGCGCTGCTGGCGCGGTTCGACCGGCCGATCGGCTGGTGGCTGCTGTTCTGGCCGTGCGCCTGGGGGGTGTGGCTGGCCGGCGCGGGATGGCAGCTCGAGCTGGTCGCCTGGCTGCTGGTCGGCAGCATCGCGAT
The DNA here is from genome assembly GCA_043427735.1 of Tsuneonella sp. Classification (GTDB taxonomy): domain Bacteria; phylum Pseudomonadota; class Alphaproteobacteria; order Sphingomonadales; family Sphingomonadaceae; genus Tsuneonella. Next base: position 10,082 of record JBHWTG010000264.1, read on the forward strand.
GCGCGGCGCGGGGTGCGTGTACAACGACATTGTCGACGCCGATCTCGACCGGCAGGTCGCGCGCACGGCGAGCCGCCCGGTGGCGAGCGGGCGCGTCTCGCAGAGAGTCGCGTGGGCCTGGCTCGCCGGGCTGTGCCTCGTCGGGCTCGCGGTGCTGCTGCAACTTCGCTGGCAAGCGCAGCTTGTCGCGCTGGCGAGCCTCGCGCTCGTCGCCGCCTACCCGTTCATGAAGCGCGTCACCTGGTGGCCGCAAGCCTGGCTGGGCCTGGTGTTCACCTGGGGCGCGCTGGTCGGCTGGACCGCGCTGCGTGGCGACAAGCTGGAGGTCCTCGCCGCGCTCTACGCCGGTTCGGTCTTCTGGTGCATGGGCTACGACACGATCTACGCGCTGCAGGACCGCGAGGACGACGCGCTCGTCGGCATCCGCTCGAGCGCATTGCGGCTTGGCGACGAGGTGCAAGCCGGCGTGCTCGCGTTCTACTGCCTGGCGCTGACCCTGTGGGGCCTCGCGTTCTGGTCGCTGCGCGGCGACTGGCTGGCGCTGCTCGCGCTGGTCCCGGCGGGCGTGCATCTGCTGTGGCAGGGGCTCACGCTCGACCCGACCGACCCGGCCAACCCGCTCGCTCGCTTCCGCTCGAACCGCTGGACGGGCGCGCTGGTTGCCGCCGCCTGCTTCGTGGTGGGGAACGCTTGATGCGCAATCTGCGGGGGTCATCGCGCGTCGGCTGCGAATGATCGACGGGCGCCCCAAGATCGGCCGCTGGCGTATCCCCTGACGCAGGATTGCGCTGTTCGCGCACCGCCCCCATATTCGCGGCGAAGGACGGATTTTTCATGAACCAGCTTTTTCCCCTGTTGCCTTTGCGCGATATCGTGGTGTTCCCGGGCCAGGTCGTGTCGCTGTTCGTCGGCCGCGCCAAGTCGGTTGCCGCGCTCGAGGCGGCGATGGATGGCGACAAGGACATCTTCCTGCTCGCGCAGCTCGATCCGGGCACCGACGATCCGACCAACGACGACCTCTACGATACCGGCGTGGTCGCGCAGGTTCTTCAACTCCTCAAGATGCCCGACGGTACCGTGCGGGTGCTGGTCGAGGGCGGTGCGCGTGCCGAGCTCGTCGCCATGCGGCCCGAGAACGGCTTCGTAGTCGCGGAGGTGGCGCTGACCGCGCCGGAAACCGCCTCGGGTAGCGAAGTGGTGGCGACCATGCGCCAGGTGATCGAGCAGTTCGGCGAATATGCGAAGCTCAACAAGAAGCTCGGCGAGGGGGCGGGGGCCGATCTGGCCGAGATCGACGATGCGGGCGACCTCGCCGACACGATCGCCGCCGCGCTGCAAGGCAAAGTGGCCGACAAGCAGGCGCTGCTCACCGAGCGCGATCCGCTGAAGCGGCTCGAGATGGTGATGTCGATCATGGAGGGCGAGCTTTCGGTCCTGCAGGTCGAGCGCAAGATCCGCGGCCGCGTCAAGCGGCAGATGGAGAAGACCCAGCGCGAGTATTATTTGAACGAACAACTCAAGGCGATTCAGAACGAGCTCGGCGGTGGCGATGGGGAAGATGGCGACGAGATTGCCGAGCTGACCGAGAAGATCGCCAAGCTCAAGCTGAGCAAGGAAGCGCGCGCGAAGGCCGAAGGCGAGCTCAAGAAGCTCAAGACCATGCAGCCGATGAGCGCCGAGGCGACCGTCATCCGCAACTATCTCGACGTGCTGCTCGGGCTGCCGTGGGGCAAGCGCTCGAAGGTCAAGAAGGACATCGCCCGCGCGCAGGCGGTGCTCGATCAGGATCACTACGCGCTCGAGAAGGTCAAGGACCGGATCGTCGAATACCTCGCGGTGCAGGCGCGCACCAACAAGCTCAAGGGCCCGATCCTGTGCCTCGTCGGCCCCCCGGGGGTCGGCAAGACCTCGCTCGGCAAGTCGATCGCCAAGGCGACCGGGCGCGAGTTCGTGCGCCAGTCGCTGGGAGGCGTGCGCGACGAGGCAGAGATACGCGGGCACCGCCGAACCTACATCGGTTCGCTGCCCGGCAAGATCGTCTCGAACCTGCGCAAAGCCGGGACGAGCAATCCGCTGTTCCTGCTCGACGAGATCGACAAGCTCGGCCAGGATTTTCGCGGCGATCCGGCGAGCGCCTTGCTCGAGGTGCTCGACCCCGAGCAGAACGCCAAGTTCCAGGACCACTACCTCGAGATCGACCTCGACCTCAGCGACATCATGTTCGTCACCACCGCGAACAGCCTCAACCTGCCGCAGCCGCTGCTCGACCGGATGGAGATCATCCGGCTCGAAGGCTACACCGAGGACGAGAAGGTCGAGATCGCCGAGCGGCATCTGATCGCCAAGCAGATCGAGGCGCACGGGCTGAAGGAGGGCGAGTTCACGCTCACCACCGAGGGGCTGCGCGACCTGATCCGCTACTACACCCGCGAAGCCGGCGTTCGCACGCTCGAGCGCGAGATCGCCCGGCTGGCGAGGAAATCGCTGCGCCGGATTCTCGAAGGGCAGGCAACGAGCGTCACGATCACGCCCGAGAACCTCGGCGAGTTCGCCGGGGTGCGCAAGTTCAAGCACGGGGTGAGCGAGGACGAGGCGCAGGTCGGCGCGGTCACCGGGCTCGCCTGGACCGAAGTGGGCGGCGAGTTGCTGACGATCGAAAGCGTCACCACGCCCGGCAAGGGCGAGGTCAAGACCACGGGCAAGCTCGGCGAGGTGATGACCGAGAGCGTTGCCGCCGCGTTCAGCTTCGTGAAGGCGCGCGCGCCCGCCTACGGCATCCGGCCAAGCCTGTTCCACCGCAAGAACATCCACATCCACCTGCCCGAAGGCGCCGTGCCGAAGGATGGGCCGAGCGCAGGCATCGGCATGGTCACCTCGATCGTCTCGACGCTGTCGGGTGTGCCGGTGCGGCCCGAGGTCGCGATGACCGGCGAGGTCACGCTGCGCGGCAGGGTGCTCGCGATCGGCGGCTTGAAGGAAAAGCTGCTCGCCGCGCTGCGCGGCGGGATCAGAACGGTCCTCATACCGGAGGACAACGTCAAGGACCTCGCGGAGATACCGCAGACGATCAAGGACGGGCTCGAGATCGTGCCGGTCAGCCACGTCGACCAGGTGCTCGAACGCGCGTTGGTAGCGGAGCTCGAACCGATCGAATGGAGCGAGGCCGACGACCTCGCAAGCCAGCCGCCGGCGCCGCATCCGACCGGGAGTGCGACCACGCATTGACCGCCCGGTGACGCTGCGGCTCCGGCGCTTTTACGCTCGGCGCCGCGAATTCACGGTTCGTCCCGGAATGGGCCGGGTTAACCCCGTTTAGCCTTTGACTCGGGTTCGAAAAGGCCCTCAAGTCCGCGCTTTCGGGCCGGCGATTCTGTGCTTCGCTGGCCGTTGCGCGCACATTGCAAGGGGGAAAGGATGAACAAGCACGATCTGATCGGCTCGGTCGCCGAGACCGCGGGGCTGTCGAAGAGCGATGCAGCGAGCGCGGTCGAAGGCGTGTTCGATGCGATCACCGACGCGCTGAAGAAGGGCGACGAAGTCCGGCTGGTCGGGTTCGGCACGTTCACGGTGGCGCGGCGCAAGGCCTCGACCGGGCGCAACCCCCGCACCGGAGAGCCGATGAAGATCAAGGCCTCCAACCAGCCGAAGTTCAAGGCAGGCAAGGTGCTGAAGGACTCGGTCAACTGAGCGGTGTCGGCGAGCCGCTCACGCGCCGCCTGTCCCTCGTAAGTCGATCCGGATCAGCGCGGTCGGCGCCGCTCTCGTCCGCATATTGACTCTCCACCCGAGTGCCTGCCCGCCGGGTCCCGCCCGCGGTCCCTCGTCGGTGTTGTTGGCGAGGATCTCGCCGTCGGTGGTGATGGTGAAGGTTCCGTCGATCGTCGGGAACGCCGGCGGGCCCGGCTCCCCGCCTCCGCCCGGTATCGGCACTCCGCCCATCGCGCCTATCATCCCCTGAAAGGGGTTGCCGCTCGCCTGGGGCGCGAATCCCGGCGCGTCGACCCGCACCGTGCCGTCGGCGCGCCGGGTGAGCGCGACGAACACGTTCGCCATTGGGAAGCCTTCCATCGTCGGGAAATGGAAATCGTGATCGATCCGGCCGGTTAGCGCGAAGCTGACCTCGAACAGGCCGTCGCCCTTGCTGTCGACCCGCCTCCAGCCCGCCTGGCGGCGCAGCCGCGCGGCGAGCTCGTCGGACGCCGCCGGATCGTATGGGTCGATCCCGCCGAGCATCGCGCGGGCGGCCTCAGCCTCCTGCTGCTTTCTCGCCTTGCGTTCGGCGGCGCTTTCGTCCCAGGTTTTCCTCTGCTCGGCGAGCTCGTCTGCGCTGCATGCGCGCTCGTCGAGATCGTCGTCGTGGCACGGCGCAGGGGAGAACTGCTCGTCCGCTTGTGCGCCCATTTGCGCCAGCTTGCTGAGCGCGAGCAGATGAATCTCGCCGTCGTAGGTGTAGGTGAAGGCACCCCCGCGTCGCAGATCGAGGGTGGAGGCGAACTTGCCCGGCGAGAGCAGGCATCCGCTCAGCATCACCAGCGCGGCGGCCGCCGCCAGCCCAGCGACCGTCCGTCGTAATCCATGTCCGTTCATGCCGGCCCCCCCGGTCCCCGCGCAGCTATCGCGCGGCGACGGCGTATAGCGCGATTGCCGCAGCGTTGGATACGTTGAGGCTCTCGATCGCCGCGGAAATCGGCAGCCTGGCAAGGACGTCGCAGTGCGCGGCGATGTTGGGGCGCAGGCCTTCGCCCTCGGCTCCGAGCACCAGCGCCACCCGGCCCGCGGGCAGCGCCTCGGCCAGCGCCGCCTCGGCCTCGCCGGCGAGGCCGATGCGCCAGTAACCGGCCTCGGCCAGCTCCTCGAGCGCGCGGGCGAGGTTGACCACGCGCACCCACGGCACGATCTCGAGCGCGCCGCTCGCCGACTTGCCGACGACCCCCGATTCGGGCGGCGCGTGACGGTCCTGGGTGACGATCGCGGCGGCGCCGAACGCAGCCGCCGAGCGCAGAATGGCGCCGACATTGTGCGGATCGGTCACCTGGTCCAGCACCACTACCGGGCCGCCATCGCCCAGCACGTCGGCGAGGAACACATCCTCGAGCGGGGCGCATTCGAGCACCAGACCCTGGTGCGGCGCGTCGCGGGCAACGAGCCGGGCGAGGTCGGCCGCGTCGGCCCATTCGACCGGAAAGTCGCTCGGCAGCTCGCCGTCGAGCGAAGCAACCCCATCGCGCGTCGCCCACAGCTTGCGGTGGTTGCGCGCGGGGTTCCTGAGCGCCGCCTCGACCGCGTGGCGGCCCCACAGGCGCACCTGCCCCGTGCTGGCGCGCCCCGACCCGCGGCCTCCCTGCATGCGCCCCGCGCGCCCGCGCATCGCGCGCTTGTTTTCGCCTTTCGCCATCGCCGGCGCTCTGCCAGCACTCCGGCGGTGCGGCAAGGATGCCTGCCCTTCGCCGGTGCCACCGCGCTCACTTGACCCGGCCCGCCGCATGGCAAAGAGGGGCTAATGGCCCGACCGTCCCACACCGCGAGCCGGACCGATACGGCCTGGGTCGCGCGCAGATGAGTTTTCGCACAGCGGCCAAGGCGCCGATGATCTTCGCCGCGGGGTGCCTGCTGGTGACGCTCGGTGTCCTCGCGCACATGCCGATGTTCGCCATGGCCGAGGCGATGGGATATCGCCTTGCCGGCATGCCGGTCGACGCGGCGATGGTCGGCGGCATGGCGGCAATCGTCGGCGGCATCGTGCTCGCGGCGGTCGGCCTGCTGCCGCGCGACGTGGCTGGACAACTCGCGGCGACCCGCGCGGTCGAGGTGACGCCGCCCGACGAGGCGGCGCTGTCGCCGGCGCACTGGCGGCTGATGGCGGTCCTCTCGGTCGCGCTGGTGATCGACGTGATGAAGCCCGCGAGCCTCGGCTTCACCATCCCGGGAATGAGCGCGGAATACGGCGTTTCGAAGCAGGTCGCCTCGCTCGTGCCGTTCTTCGCGCTGACCGGAACCGTGGTGGGATCGATCGTCTGGGGCGTGATCGCCGACGTTTACGGGCGCAAGGCTTCGATCATGCTTTCGGCGGTGATGTTCGTCGGCACCTCGATCTGCGGGGCGATGCCTTCGCTCGCGTGGAATATCGCGATGTGCTTCATGATGGGCGCCGCGGCGGGCGGGATGCTTCCGGTGACGTACGCCCTGTTGGCCGAGATGATGCCGCAGCGCGACCGCGGCTGGAGCCTGGTGCTGGTCGGCGGCCTGGGGGCCATCGGGGGATACGGCGCGGCCAGCGGCCTCTCGGCGGTGCTCCAGCCCGAATACGGCTGGCGGGTGCTGTGGCTACTCAACCTGCCTACGGGTTTGCTGCTGGTGTTGCTGGGCGGGATGATCCCCGAATCCGCCCGCTTCCTGTTGGCCCACGGACGCCGGCAGGAAGCGCACGCGGTAATGGCGCGCTTCGGCGCCAGGCTGCGGCGGGTCTCCCCCGCGACCGCCGAGCCGCCGGCCGAGTTCGTGCCGCTGGCTGGGCGCGCCTTCGCGGGCAAACTCGCCGCGTTGAGCCTCGCGGCGTCGTGCTATGGCCTGGTGAATTTCGGGCTGTTGCTGTGGCTCCCGGCCAACGCGGTCGAGGCCGGGTACAGCGTCGAAGCGGTCAGCGCGCTGATCGCGCAATCGTCATTGATCGCGATACCGACCGTGTTCGTGGCTGCCTATGCCTACGGCCGGTGGAGCTCGAAGTGGTCGGTGGTCGGTTCGATCGTGCTGACCGTGGTCGGCCTGGCTGCGCTGCTGCTCCTCGAGCTCGCCGGCGTGGGCAGCCTGCTGGTGGCGGCAGCGCTGCTGATCGTCGGCACCAACGCGCTCATCGCCATGCTGCTGCCTTATGCGGCCGAGAGCTTCCCGTTGCGGATCCGCGGGCGGACCAGCGGGGTGGTCGCGGCTTGCACCAAGGCGGGCGGCATGCTGGCGCAGTTTCTGGTCATTGTCGCGCTCGTGCCGAGCCAGGCGGGCTTCGCGCTGGCGGTGACCGCGACGACGATCGCCGCGCTGGTGATGACCATCGTGTTCGGCAAGGAAACGCGCGGTCTATCGATCAGGGCCGATCCCGCCGGACGCTGATCGCAGCGCGAAGGAATGGTGGACAGGGCTGGATTCGAACCAGCGTACGCTTGCGCGGGCAGATTTACAGTCTGCTGCCTTTAACCACTCGGCCACCTGTCCACACAGGTTTGCCAGCTCGTTTGAGACGCCCGCGAGGGGCCCGCCGGCCGAGAGAGGCGCGCAATGGCGAAGCGCGTGCACGCTGTCAATGCGGCTGTCTTGTTCGCTCCGGCAAGGGCGCGTAAGCGGCCGCGATGCCCCAGCCCGTCATTTCCGCCACCGGCCTCTACACCCCGCCCGACAGCATCACCAACGCCGAGCTGGTCGCCAGCTTCAACGCCTACGTCGAGCGGCACAACGCCCTTCATGCCGCCGCGATCGCGGCTGGCGAGGTCGCCGCGCTCGAGCCGAGCTCGGTGGAGTTCATCGAAAAGGCGAGCGGCATCAAGGCCCGCCACGTGATCGACAAGGCCAATGTGCTGGACCCGGAAACGATGGGTCCGCGGCTGGCCGAGCGCGCTAACGACGAACTCTCGATCATGGCCGAGATCGGCGTGGCCGCGGCGCGAGACGCGCTCGCGCGGGCGGGCCGGGACCCGGCGGATGTCGACGCGGTGCTGTGCGCCGCATCGAACATGCAGCGCGCCTATCCGGCGATGGCGATCGAGATCCAGCACGCGATGGGGATCGACGGGTTCGGCTTCGACATGAACGTCGCGTGCTCGTCCGCGACCTTCGGCATCCAGACCGCTGCCGACTATATTGGCGCGGGCAACGCGCGCAGCGTGCTGGTGGTGAGCCCGGAGATTACCAGCGGCCATTTGAACTGGCGGGACCGCGACAGCCACTTCATCTTCGGCGATGTCGCCACTGCCGTGCTGGTCGAGGACGCGGACATCGCGCCCGCGCAGCACTGGGAGATTATAGGAACGAGGCTGAAGACCGTCTTCTCGAACGCCATCCGCAACAACTTCGGTTTTCTCAACCGAACCGCGCCCGAGACCCGCGACGCGCCCGACAAGCTGTTCGTGCAGGAAGGGCGCAAGGTGTTCAAGGAGGTCGTGCCGATGGTCGCGGCGATGATCTGCGAGGAAGCCGAGCGGCTGGGGATCGACCCGCGCTCGCTCCGGCGGTTGTGGCTGCATCAGGCCAACGCGGGGATGAACCGGCTGATCGCGCAGCGGGTGCTCGGCCACGAAGCCAGCGCCGACGAGAGCCCGACCGTGCTCGATACCTATGCCAATACCTCGAGCGCGGGCTCGATCATCGCCTTCCACAAACACTCGGGCGACCTGGCCGCGGGCGACATCGGGCTGATCTGCTCGTTCGGCGCCGGCTACTCGGCGGGCACGGTGTTCGTCCGCAAGGCGGCTTAGGCCGGTTTCGCTTGTGAGGCCGAGCCCGGGGTCTTAAGCCCGTCGCAATGGCCGGAGACATTCTCGACAACCGGGGCCGGGGGGCGGCGCAGTGGCGATGGCCGGCGATCCACCCCGAAGGGCGCAAGTTCGCGGTGATCACCGCCGCCGCCAGTTTGTTGACCGCGCTGCTCGCGTGGGAGACGATCGCCTGGCCGCTCGCGTTCCTCACGCTCGGCCTCGCCGCGTTTTTCCGTGATCCGGAACGCGTGGTGCCGCAGGACGAGCGGCTTATCCTGTCGCCGGCCGACGGGGTGGTGTCGCTGATCGCGCAGGTCGAGCCGCCCGCCGAGCTGACCGTCGACGACGGCAGCGGGACCCGCGGGCTGCCCGCTGGGCCGGTCGCGCGCGTCTCGATCTTCATGAGCGTGTTCGACGTGCACATCAACCGCGCCCCGGTCGGCGGGACGGTGCGCCGAGTGGTCTATATTCCGGGCAAGTTCATGAATGCCGACCTCGACAAGGCGAGCGAGGAAAACGAGCGGCAGCACCTCCTGATCGAACGGTTCGACGGGCTGGCGATCGGCTTCACCCAGATCGCGGGGCTGCTCGCGCGGCGGATCGTGCCGTTCGTCAAGCCGGGCGATCTTGTCGCCGGCGGCCAGCGCGTGGGCCTGATCCGCTTCGGCAGCCGGGTGGACGTCTACCTGCCCGCCGGGACCGACGCCGCGGTGGTGCTCGGCCAGAAGGTGGTCGCCGGGGAAACAGCGCTGGCGGTGCTCGGCACGCAGAAGCTGATCGAGGGAGTGAGCCAGTAGTGCCGCACGAACCGCGTATCGGGCCGCGCGCGGCCGAGGACGAGATTCCGCTGCGCCCGCGCGGCAGGGCGCGCGGCCTGGCGATGCGGGCGGTGGTGCCCAACGCGATCACCGCCGCGGCGATGTGCTCGGGCCTTACCGGCATCCGCTTTGCCATGTCGGAGCGGTGGGAGGAAGCGGTCCTCGCGGTGATCCTCGCCGGGGTGCTCGACGGGATCGATGGCCGCATCGCCCGGCTGCTCAAGGCCCAATCCCGCTTCGGCGCCGAGCTCGACAGCCTGGCCGATTCGTTGAGCTTCGGCACCGCGCCCGCGCTGATCCTCTATCTGTGGGCCCTCGGCGACCTGAGTCGGATCGGCTGGTTTGCGGCGCTGGCCTTCGCGCTGTGCGGCGCGTTGCGCCTGGCGCGGTTCAACGCGCAGATCGACGCCACCGAGCAGCCGCACAAATCCGCCGGTTTCCTCACCGGAGTGCCGGCTCCGGTCGGGGCGGGGCTGGCGTTCCTGCCGCTCTACCTGTGGATGGCGACCGGAGAGGACCTGTTCCGCGATCCCCTGCTGGTGGCGGTGTGGACCGCGTTCGTCGCGTTTCTGATGATCTCGAACCTGGCGACGCTCAGCTGGGGACGGATGCGCCCGCGGCGCGACATTCGCCTGGCGGTGATCGCGGTGGTGGGAATGGTGTTTGCAGCGCTGCTGCTCGAACCGTGGTGGACTCTGGTTGCGATCTGCGCGGGCTACCTGCTGACGATGCCCTGGTCGATCGCGCGGTACGCGCTGATCAGGCGGCAGCGCGCAGCGGAGCCGCGAGGCGCGCCGGCCGCGCTGCCCGGCGACGGGCACTGACCGCGAGCGACCGCAGCGGGGGAAGCGGCAGCAGCTCGGGCTCGCGCGAGTAGCTGACGGTCACAGGCCTCACGGCGTCGCCCCGCGCGTGGTCGCCGCGCAGGAGCCGGATGGCATTCCGGCTCCGTACGAGGCCATCGGCGATCACCCCGGCGCTCATCAGTCCGATGGCGGCGAACAGGGCAGTGGTGAAAATCGCGAGCATTGGACCTGACCTTCGAACGTCGACAGCTTAGTAGACAAGCTGTGGACTGCTGGTGGAAAACCCCCGAGTCGCGGTTTGTTCCCGGGGACCGCGCCGGTGTTCCCTTTTTGTTCGCACACGTCAAGGAGCTTTGCGCCGGATGGCTTTGCGAGCGCGATGAAATGAGGGGTGGATTCCACTGCCTCTGGCGAGTAAGAGCGCGCCCGCCTGCCACCGCTGTCGGCCCCCGGGCTGGCTCCATCGGCGAGCAAATCCACATGGAGAGCGCCTCATACCGGTGCCTGCCGCGGGATCTCCGCCCGGGTTCCAGCTCTCCAGGGGCATAACCGGAAAGGAATTACCTATGGCGGCCCCGACCGTCACCATGCAGCAATTGATCGAGGCCGGCGCGCACTTCGGCCACCAGACCCACCGCTGGAATCCGCGGATGAAGCCGTACATCTTCGGCGCCCGCAACGGTGTGCACATCATTGACCTGTCGCAGACCGTGCCGCTGATGGCGCGCGCGCTCGACTTCATCCAGGACACCGTCCGTGCCGGCGGCAAGGTGCTGTTCGTCGGCACCAAGCGGCAGGCGCAGGAGCCGATCGCCGAGGCCGCGCGCCGCGCGGGCCAGCACTTCGTCAACCATCGCTGGCTCGGCGGCATGCTGACCAACTGGAAGACCATTTCGGGCTCGATCAAGCGCCTCAAGAGCCTCGACGAGCAACTCTCCGGCGAGATCTCGGGCCTGACCAAGAAGGAGGTGCTCAATCTCACCCGCGAGCGCGATAAGCTCGAGCTGTCGCTGGGCGGCATCCGCGACATGGGCGGCATTCCCGACGTGATGTTCGTGATCGACGCCAACAAGGAAGACCTCGCGATCAAGGAAGCCGGCGTGCTCGGGATCCCCGTGGTCGCCGTGCTCGACACCAATGTCGACCCCACGGGCATCGCCTTCCCGATCCCCGCGAACGACGACGCGGCGCGCGCCGTGCGGCTCTATTGCGACGCGGTCGCCGAGGCGGCGAGCAGCGGCAAGGGGCGGCAGACGATCGATTCGGGTGCGGACATCGGCGCGATGGCCGAACCCCCGGCCGAAGCGGACGCAGCCGAGGCCCCGGCGCAGGCCTGAGCCCGCGCGCATCACCGAGACCCTAGCGCCGGGCCCCGGGCCCGGCGCCGCACACTGCTTGGAAGGACTAACGACATGGCTGCTTTCACCGCTGCCGACGTGAAGAACCTGCGCGAGAAGACCGGCGCGGGCATGATGGACGCCAAGAAGGCGCTCGAGGCATCGGGCGGCGATATCGAGGCCGCGGTCGACGCGCTGCGCGCCAAGGGCCTCGCCACTGCCGCCAAGAAGTCGAGCCGCACCGCGGCCGAAGGTCTAGTCGGCGTGGCCGTCGCCGGCACCAGGGGCGTGGCGGTCGAGGTCAATTCCGAAACCGACTTCGTCGCCAAGAACGACAAGTTTCAGGACTTCGTGCGCAAGGTCACCGAAGTCGCGCTCGAGCAGGGCTCGGCCGACGTCGAGGCGCTCAAGGCCGCCGCGTACCCTGACGGGGGCACGGTGGCCGAGAAGCTGACCGACAACGTGGCGACGATCGGCGAGAACCAGCAGGTCCGCCGTGTGAAGCACGTGTCGGTCACCGACGGCGTGATCGTGCCCTACATGCACAACGCGCAGGCGCCGAACCTGGGCAAGATCGGCGTGCTCGTCGCGCTCGAGAGCACCGCCGACAAAGCCGCGCTCGAGGCGCTCGGCAAGAGCCTCGCGATGCACATTGCCGCAGCCTTCCCGCAGGCGCTCAATGCCGCGGGGCTCGACCCGGAAGTCGTCGCGCGCGAGCGCGCGATTGCCGAGGAGAAGGCGGTCGCCGAGGCGAAGGACAAAGGCCAGACCATTCCGCAGGAGATCCTGGCCAGGCGGCTTGATGGCGCAGTGGCGAAATTCGCCAAGGAAAACGCGCTGCTCAGCCAGCTGTTCGTGATGGACAACAAGACCCCAATCAGCGAGGTCGTGGCGAAGGCCGGCAAGGAGGCCGGCGCGACGATCGTGCTCAAGGACTACGTCCGCTTCCAGCTCGGCGAGGGGATCGAAAAGGAAGAGACCGACTTCGCGGCGGAAGTTGCCGCGGCGGTCAAGGGCGACTGACGCTCCCATCGCGATGAAATGGCGGCCGCCGGAGCGATCCGGCGGCCATTTTCGCGTCCGCGGTCAGAATCCGTCCACCTGCCTGATCTCGTCCGAGCCGGCGGGGAGCAGGAACACCATCCCGTCGTCGCCGACGGTGATTGGGCCATCGAACCGGTCCGCCGCGTCTCCGAGGAACGCCGGATGAAATAGCCGGCTCGGCAGCGGCGGGACGAGGTGCGTCAGCACCAGCCGGTCGACGCGGGCGCGAGCGGCGCTCTCGGCCGCCTGCTCGGGCGTCGCATGGTAGCTCAGGATATCGCGGGTGATCTGCGCGGTGTTCTCGCGCCCCGCGGCATCGAGCGAGCGCGTGAGCGCGCCGACCATGCTCGGCTCCAGTGCTTCGTGCACGAGCACATCCGCGCCCATTGCCGCGCGCTCGAGCGCGGCGGATCGCGCGGTGTCGCCACTGATCACCACCGAACGGCCTCGGTAGTCGAATCGGTAGCCCACCGCCGGTGCCACCGGCCGGTGATCGACTGCGAACGCCGTTACCCGCAGTCCGTCCCGCTCGAACACCACCGCCGGCTGCCGGGGCAGGGGAAACGCCCGCGCGCGAAGGGTGCCGCCGCTCGTGGGCGCGATGGTCCCGCCGTGGTGCGCGGTGCGGTAGCGGTGATCGAGCGAGTAGGCGCGGTTGAACCCGGCGGCGACGTCCTCGACGCCCGGCGGCCCGATCAATGCAAGCGGCCGATCCGCCGCGGCGCCGGTCCAGTGCAGCAGGTTGAGCGGTCCGAGGCCGTCGATATGGTCGGAGTGGAAGTGGGTGAGGAACACGGCCTCGACCCGGCCGGGATCGATGCCCATGCGCACGAGATTGCGCGCACCCCCCTCGCCGATGTCGGCAATGTACGCGCGCCTCCCGGCAAGCACCACCGTGCAGGCCGCGGCGCGGCCGGTGCCGGGCATCGGCGATCCGGTGCCGCACAGGCCGACCGCCGAGCCCGCTCGCCGCATCGAGCGGCTCGCTCGCCGCGCGGCTCTGCGCACCGCGCTCGTAGATCCACATGCCAAGCTGCCGCTGGAAGACCCAGGCAAGAGCGATGGCCGCCAAGGCGACGGCGAGCAATCCGAGCAGGATACGGCGCGCGCGCGGCATTCCGGTCTCCCGGCTTTCCCTTTGCGCCCCTGTCGGTTGCTCGCTAAGGCAGCCCCCGTTCCGCCAGCTCTAAGGATTTTTTCCGCCCGTGGCTACGCCCAGATACAAGCGCATTCTGCTCAAGCTGTCGGGCGAGGTGCTGATGGGCGGCCAGCAGTTCGGGATCGACCCGGCGTTCGTGGCCGAGCTGGCGAAGGAAGTGAAGGCGGCCAAGGACACCGGGCTCGAGATCTGCCTGGTGATCGGCGGCGGCAACATCTTCCGCGGCATGGCCGGGGCGGCCGCCGGGATGGACCGCGCGCAGGCCGACTACATGGGCATGCTGGCAACGGTGATGAACGCGCTGGCGATGCAGAACGCGCTCGAGCAGATCGGCGTGCAGACGCGCGTGCAGTCGGCGATCGAAATGGACAAGGTGTGCGAGCCGGTGATCCGTCGCCGCGCCGAGCGGCACCTCGAGAAAGGCCGCGTGGTGATCTTCGCCGCGGGGGTCGGCGCGCCCTACTTCACGACCGACAGCGGGGCCGCGCTGCGCGCCGCCGAGATGAAGTGCGACGCGCTGCTCAAGGGCACCAGCGTCGACGGGGTGTACGACAGCGACCCCAAGAAGAACACGAGCGCAAAGCGTTTCGAAACCGTGAGTTACGACCGGGTCCTGGCAGACAATCTTAAGGTCATGGATGCGTCCGCCGTCGCGCTGTGCCGCGACAACGCGATCCCGATCGTGGTCTTCTCGATCCGCGAGCAGGGCAACCTGGCGAAAGTGCTGAGCGGCACGGGCGTCCAGACGATAGTGCAGGGAAGCTGACATGGCGAAATACGACAAGGCCGACATCGAGCGGCGGATGAAGGGAGCGGTCGAGAGCCTTAGGGGCGACCTCTCGGGCCTCCGAACCGGGCGCGCGAACACCAGCCTGCTCGATCCGGTGGTGGTCGAGGTCTACGGCGCGATGATGCCGCTCAATCAGGTCGCCACCGTCTCCGCGCCCGAGCCGCGCATGCTGAGCGTGCAGGTGTGGGACAAGTCCAATCTGACCGCGGTCGAGAAGGGCATCGCCAAGGCCAATCTCGGGCTCAACCCGATGATCGACGGGCAGACCCTGCGTCTGCCGCTGCCCGACCTGACGCAGGAGCGGCGCAAGGAGCTCGCCAAGCTCGCCGGCGAATACGGGGAGAAGGCCAAGATCGCCATCCGCAACGTCCGCCGCGACGGGATGGAGATGCTCAAGGAGGACGAGAAGAGGAAGGACATCTCCGAAGACGACCGCAAGCGCGGCGAGGACGAGGTCCAGAAGCTGACCGACAGTCACGTCGCCGAAACCGACACGATTGTCGCGGCGAAGGTGAAGGAAATCCTCTCGCAGTGATCACTCCCCTCCCGTTGAGGGGAGGGGCCAGTT
>JBHWTG010000265.1:0-2503 GCA_043427735.1 Tsuneonella sp.
TATGTCGGCGCGCGCGAGTCTTCCCCAGCCACCACGCGGCAAGCGTGGCGAGGCCGTAGGCGAAGAACGCCAGCAGGCTGGTCCCCGCGGAAACCGCGGTCGGTTCGGGCCCGAACCAGTTGATCGCCTGGAGCGCGAGCAGCACCGCGGCGAGCACGATCGCCGGCAGCGCCGGGCCGCGCGTCCGTCGCAGGTAGAACAGCAGCGCGCCGAATGTCAGCGCGAGCTCGAGCGGGATGGCGATCCACGGGTGGTCCCACAGCCCGAGGCCGAGCTTGGGCGGCGATCCCGCGAGCGTCAGGTCGGGCCGATGCACCAGCAGGTCGAGAAACCAGTGGCTGACCACCACCGCCCCCGCGAGGAGGGCGAAGCCGAGATCGCGTCGCCACAGCCAGGTAAGCGCGGCGAACGCGGCGGCGAACGCGGCGCTGCCGGCCAGGCTGTGAGTGTAGGGCATGTGGTGGAGGTCCATCGGGTTCATCGCGGTGATGCCCGGCACCACCCGCATCCGCTCGACGCCCGCCAGCAGCAGCGCGAAGAACGCCCAGTCGACCAGCTGCGCGGCGACGAACAGCGCGCCGAGCCGCGGCTTGCGCCTGGTCATCGCGGCCGCCGCCAGCGCGGGAGCCCAGTGCCCGATGAACATTCCCACCCCCCTGTCGTGCTGGCAGCTTGACCGTCCGTGGCTGCCCGGTCAATGCACGCATGGATGGAAGAGGGTGCCCCGGCTATCGCTTCGCTGAGCTTCGAGGACGCATTGCGCGCGCTCGAGGATGTCGTGCGCCGGCTCGAGAGCGGCGAGGTGCCGCTCGACCAGTCGATCAGCCTCTACGAACGGGGGGAAGCGCTGCGGCGGCATTGCCAGGCGCGGCTGGACGCGGCGCAGGCGCGGATCGAGAAGATCGTCCAAGGCCCTGACGGCGCGCCGAGCCACACCGTGCCATTCGACGCCGATGGCTGACCTCGCGCTCGCCAGCGACAATCTGCTTGGCGAGGCGTTCGCGCGCATCCGGCGCGAGGTCGACACGGCCTTCGACCAGTTCCTGCCCGTGCCCGACGATGCGCGTGCCCCGCTGCTGGAGGCGATGCGATATGCCGCGATCGGCGCGGGCAAGCGCGTGCGCCCGCTGCTGACCGTGGTCACGGCGGAATTGTTCGGAATCGCGCGCGATCCCGCGGTGCGCACCGGCTGCGCGGTCGAGGCGATCCATGTCTACTCGCTGGTGCACGACGACTTGCCGTGCATGGACAACGACGACCTGCGCCACGGCAAGCCGACGCTACACAAGGCGTTCGGCGAGGCGACCGCGGTGCTCGCCGGCGATTCGCTCCACGCGCTGGCGTTCGAGATCCTGTCGATGCCCGAGACCAGCGGCGACCCGTTCGTGCGCGCCGAGCTCGTCGCCGCGCTCGCCGGCGCCAGCGGCTGGGGCGGCATGGCGGGCGGGCAGATGATGGACATGGCGGCCGAGAACGGCAGCGCGCACGATGTTCACACGATCACCCGGCTGCAACAGCTCAAGACCGGCGCCTTGCTCGGGGCGGCGGTCGAGATGGGGGCGATTCTGGGCCGGGTGCCGGAAGAGGGCCGCGGCCCTTACCGCGCCTACGCCCGCGACATCGGCCTCGCCTTCCAGATCGCCGACGATCTGCTGGATGCCGAGGGCGACGCGGCGGTCGCCGGCAAGGCGCTGCGCAAGGATGCCGCCGCGGGCAAGGCGACCTTTGTCAGCCTGATGGGGGCCGATGCGGCGCGCACCCAGGCGCATGCGCTGGTCGACCAGGCGATCGGGCACCTCGCGGGCCACGGCAGCGAAGCCGACCTGCTGCGCGCGCTGGCGCGCTACATCGTCGAAAGGGATCGCTGAAATGGCGGAGCGCATCGGCGTCTATCCGGGCACGTTCGACCCGATAACCCTCGGCCACATGGACATCATCGAACGGGGCGCGAAGCTGGTCGACCGGCTGATCGTCGGCGTGACCACCAACATGGCGAAGTCGCCGATGTTCTCCGACGAGGAGCGGATCGCGATCGTCCGCCGCGAAGTCGCGCACGTGCCCGGGCGGATCGAGGTGATCGGGTTCAATTCGCTGCTGATGGATTTCGCCGAGAGCCAGGGCGCGGCGACGATCATTCGCGGCATTCGCGGGGTCACCGACTTCGAATACGAATACCAGCTCACCGGGATGAACCGCCAGCTCAACGACCGAATCGAAACGATCTTCCTGATGGCCGATGTCGCGCTGCAGCCGATCGCCAGCCGGCTGGTGAAGGAGATCGCGCTCTACGGCGGGGAGATCGCGCGGTTCGTGACCCCCGCGGTCAAGGCCGATGTCGTCGCCCGGGTTGGCGAGAGCGGCCTGCGCAAGGGCTAACCATTCATTGAAACGACAGTCCACCGTCGCTAGAGGCGCCAGCCTACCGGGATTAACGGGACGCCTATTCGCCATGCTCAATCGCTTGCTTGCCGCCGGGGCGCTCGCCGCGCTGGCGCTGAAGATC
>JBHWTG010000266.1:0-5285 GCA_043427735.1 Tsuneonella sp.
TATGTCTGCGGGAGGGGGGAAGACCGCATGACCCGCCCCGCGACGCATATCTGGCGCCTGCTCAAGTGGGGCCGCAGCCTGGCTCGGCACGGGGCGCTGCGGGGGATCGAGAACGATCCGAACACGCCGCAGCCGGTCGTCCGGCTGGCGCGGATCGCGCGGTTCGGCGCGCGGCAGCCGCGGGTGCCCGACTACGCCGCGGCCTTCCAGGAGATCGGCCCCGCCGCGATCAAGCTCGGGCAGTCGCTGGCCACCCGGCCCGACCTCGTCGGCGAGGCGGCGGCGCACAATCTGCTCTCGCTGCAGGACGACCTGCCGCCGGTCGCCTTCGCCGAGATCGAGGCCGAGATCGCCCGCAGCTTCGACGCGCCGGTGGCCACGCTCTACGCCGCGATCGACCCGGTTCCGGTGGGCTCGGCCTCGATCGCGCAGGTCCATCGGGCGGTGACAACCGAAGGCCGCGACGTCGCGATCAAGGTGCTGCGGCCGGGCATCCGCGAGAAGCTGGCTGCCGACATCGCCACGTACGAGTGGGCGGCAGCGCACCTCGAGGCGCTGGGGGGCGAGGCGTCGCGCCTGCGCCCCCGGCTGACGATCGCCAACTTCAAGCGCTGGACCAACCGCGAGCTCGATTTGCGGCGCGAGGCGGCGAGCGCGAGCGAGCTGGCCGAGGCGATGCGCGGATACGAAGGCTACTGCGTCCCGTCGGTCGACTGGGACCGAACCAACGGCCGGGTGATGACCATCGAATGGATCGACGGCATCAAGATCTCCGACCGCGAAGCGCTCGTCGCCGCCGGGCACGATCTGCCCGCGCTCGCCCGCCGGCTGGTGCTCGCGGTCCTCAGCCAGGCGATCCGCGCCGGGTTCTTCCACGCCGATATGCACCAGGGGAACCTGTTCGTGCGCGGCGACGGCACGATCGTGGCGATCGATTTCGGAATCATGGGCCGGATCGACCGCCGCGCGCGGCAGTGGCTCGCCGAAATCCTCTACGGCCTGATCACCGGCAACTATCGCCGTGTCGCCGAGATCCATTTCGAGGCGCAATACGTGCCGAGCTACCACTCGGTCGACGAGTTCGCCACCGCGCTACGCGCCGTCGGCGAGCCGATGCGCGGCAAGCCGGTGAGCGAGCTCAGCGTGGGCCAGATGCTCGACGGGCTGTTCGCCATCACCCGCGATTTCGACATGGCGACCCAGCCGCACCTGCTGCTGCTGCAGAAGACGATGGTGATGGTCGAGGGGCTCGCCACCGCGCTCGATCCGCAAATCAACATGTGGGACGTCTCGGCCCCGTTCGTGCGCGCGTGGATCCGGGACGAGCTGGGCCCGGAGGCGGCGCTCGCCGACCGCATTCGCGCCGATGTCGAGACGCTGCTGCGCGTGCCCGAGCTCGTCCGCCGGATCGAGGAGCGCTATCCTCCGCGCGGGGGCGCGCCCGAGCCGGCGCCACTGCCGCACGTGCCGCTGATGTGGGAGCGCCGCGGCGGGCGTCCGCGCTGGCCCGGTTATCTGCTGGCGGCGCTCGCGGGGGGCGCGGTCGTGGGCACCCTCGCCTTGGCCTTCTAGCCGCTCGAAGCCGCTACCCGACCCGGTGCGGCAGCACGCGGCTGCCGACGAGGCTGAGGATCACCGCGGCCGCCTCGACCAGCATCGGGAACCAGAAGCCCGGGGCGGTGCCGTCCGCGACCATGCTGACAAGGCGGCCGAACAGGGCGATGCCGAAGATCGCCGCGGGCACCAGCAGAAGGTCGCCGTTGCGCTTCCACGCGCCCCAGATCATCGCCCCGCCGCCGACGAAGAACAGCGCCGGGAAATCGGCGCGCAGCACCGCGAGGCCGGCGGGGCCGTCGGGGTTCAGCGCGAAGCTCGCGCCGGCGGAGAGCGGCATGGCGAGGAAGTTCGCCCCCATGATCAGGAAGAACAGGCCCTGGACGAAGATCAGCGCGGTCAGGATCAGGCGCATCGGTTCTCTCCCCTCGTTACCCGGGGGAGCATAGGCGCGCGCGCCGCTAGCGCAATCTTAACCACCGCCGCCCTAGGGCTGGCGGGATTTGTGCGGCCTCGCTAGGGCTGCGCCATGCCGCGAGGGGGATCATGCAGGTCGACGCCGGCGAGTGGCCGCAGGACGAGGCGCACCGTGTGAGCGGCCCCAACGTCCTGCTCGTCGTCGGCGGAGGCATCGCGGCGTACAAGGCGTGCGAGCTCGTGCGTCTGATCCGCCGCGGCGGGGGCGCGGTCACTTGCGTGCTGACCGAGGGCGGCAGCCAGTTCGTCACCCCGATGGCGCTGGCGGCCTTGAGCGAGAACAAGGTCTACACCAGCCTGTTCGACCTCAAGGACGAGGTCGAGATGGGGCACATCCAGCTCTCGCGCCGGGCCGATCTGGTGGTGGTGTGCCCGGCCACCGCCGATCTCCTCGCCAAGATGGCCGCCGGCATCGCCGATGACCTCGCCACCACGCTGATCCTGGCGACCGACAAGCCGGTGCTCGCGGTGCCGGCGATGAACGTCAAGATGTGGCTCCACGATGCCACCCGCCGCAACGTCGCCTGGCTGCGCGAGGCGGGGGTCGAGGTGATGGAGCCGGACGAGGGACCGATGGCGTGCGGCGAGTTCGGCCCCGGCCGGCTGCCCGATCCCGAGGTGGTGTGGGCGGAGATCGCCGCCCGCTTCGGCCTCGCCGCCGACTGCGAGGACGGCGCGCTGCTCGAGGCGCTCGAGCCCGAGCCCGAGGTGGAAGCGCAAGCGGGCAGCCGGCTCGGCTCGCTGCTGTCGTCGCTGATCCCGCGCAAGACTCCGCTGCGCGAGGATGCGGATGAAGCGCTTCCTTTCGCCGATTCGTCGCCGGAAGCGGAACCGGAACCCGATCCCGGGGAAACGGACGAAGCGCTTCCCGAGCCCGACCTCTCGGCCCCGATCATGGCCCGCAAGGGCGAGGCCAAGTCGGCCCCTCCGACCGACGCCGCGGCGCTCAATCACACGGTGGCGACCGGGGCCGGCGAGCAGCTCCCCGAGTTGCTCGCGGCCGACCCGCTCGCCTTCCAGCCGGAGTTTGACATCGATCCCGAGCATCGGCCGCTCTACGGCCGGCATGTGCTGGTCACCGCCGGGCCGACGCACGAGCCGATCGACCCGGTGCGCTACATCGCCAACCGCTCGAGCGGCAAGCAGGGCTTCGCGATCGCCGCCGCGGCTGCGCAGCTCGGCGCGCGGGTGACGCTGGTCGCCGGCCCGGTGCAGCTGCCGACCCCGCCGGGGGTCGAGCGGATCGACGTCGAATCCGCGCGCGAGATGGCCGACGCGGTGAAGAAGGCGCTGCCGGCGGACGCCGCGGTGATGGTCGCCGCGGTCGCCGACTGGCGGAGCAAGGACTATGCGCCCGAGAAGATGAAGAAGCGCGGCTCGGCCCCGCCGGCGCTGTTGCTGACCGAGAACCCCGACATCCTCGGGCAGGTCGCCGCGGGCAAGCAGCGGCCAAAGCTGCTGGTCGGCTTCGCAGCCGAGACCGAGGACGTGGTCGAAAACGCCAAGGTCAAACGCAAGCGCAAGGCGGCCGACTGGATCGTCGCCAACGACGTTTCGGGGGACGTGATGGGCGGCGACGCCAACGCGGTGCACATCGTCACCGGCGAAGGGGTCGAGGACCTGCCGAAGATGCCCAAGGAGCAGGTCGCGCTGGCGCTCGCCGAGCGGATCGCCGCCGCGCTCGACACGATCGATCCGCGCGATGGGTGAGCGCGCTCGTGATGGCGCAGACAAAACACCGATCGGCGTGCAGGTGAAGCGCCTGCCGCACGGCGAAGGGCTGGCGCTGCCGGCCTACGCGACCGCCGGCGCGGCGGGCATGGACGTGCTCTCGGCCGAGGACGTGACACTGGCGCCGGGCGCGCGCCACGCGGTCGCCACCGGGCTCGCGCTGGCCATACCGGCGGGCTACGAGATCCAGGTTCGCCCGCGCTCGGGGCTCGCGCTCCGCCACGGCATCTCGGTGCCCAACACTCCGGGCACGATCGATTCGGACTATCGCGGCGAACTGAAGGTGATCCTCATCAACCACGGCGCCGAGCCGTTTGCGATCGCGCGCGGCGACCGGGTGGCGCAGCTCGTGCTCGCGCCTGTGGTGCACGCGGCATGGGACGAGGTGGCCGAGCTCGGCGAGACCGGACGCGGGGCTGGCGGCTTCGGCTCGACCGGCGGCCACGCCGTGCTGAGTTAGGCCCGCAGGCTCTCGAGCCGCTGGAGATAGCGGGCGACGGTGTCGATCTCGAGGTTGACCTGCGCGCCCTGCGCGAGCTCGCCCAAAGTGGTCACTTCGGCGGTGTGCGGGATGATGTTGAGCCCGAAATGGACCGAGCCGTTACTGCGGTCGGCGACCGAGTTCACGGTCAGTGACACCCCGTCGACGGTGATCGAGCCCTTGGGCGCGATGAACGGGGCGAACTCGGGCGGGGCGATGATCGTCACCCGCATCGAATCGCCCACGGGCTCCCAGTCGGCGACCGTGCCGACCGCGTCGACGTGGCCGGCGACGATGTGCCCGCCGAGTTCGTCGCCGACCCTGAGCGAGGGCTCGAGATTGATCCGCGCGCCTTCGGCCCACATGCCTGCCGCGGTGCGGCTGACGGTTTCGGCCGACACGTCGACCGCGAACCATCCTTCGGGCCGCTCTGCCCGAGCCTGTCGAAGGCCCTTCTCGACGACCGTCAGGCACACCCCCGCGCAGGCGATCGAGGCGCCGATGGCGATCCGGGCAGGATCCCACGGGCAGGCGATGCGCACGCGCAAGTCGCCGCGCTGCTCGACGCTCTCGATCGTGCCGATGGCGGTGACGATTCCGGTGAACATTCAGCGGGCCCCTTCTCTCGCGCGGCGATAGGCGGCGAAGCGGTCGCTGCCAAGCCGCGCCTCCTCGGCGAGCGCCCAGCGGCCGTGCGCGGCGGCAAGGTCGCCGAGGCCGAGCGGACCCAGCGCGCGCAGACCCTCGCCGATCACGATCGGGGCGGTATAGATCTCCATCCGGTCGACCAGATCGGCGGCGAGGAACGCGGCGGCCGCCCGCGCGCCGCCTTCGAGGAAGAGGTACTGCACCCCGGCCATCGCGGCGATCTCGCCCTGCGCGGCGATCTCGCCCGGCGCGGCGATCGCGCGGGCGCCAGCGGGCGCCGTTCCGCGGGTCAGCACCCAGCGTTCGGGCGAGCGCGACTCGAGCCCCGGCAGCCGCACGTCGAGCCCGGGCGCGTCGGCGCGCCAGGTGCCGCCGCCGACGAGGATCGCATCGG
>JBHWTG010000267.1:0-5007 GCA_043427735.1 Tsuneonella sp.
ACAGTCCGCGGCTTCGGCAAAGCGCCCGGCATCGAAATAGGCGATGCCCAACCGCTGCCAGGCGCCCGAGTCCTGCGGATTGTTCCGGGTGTCGGCTTCGAGCGCCTCGACCGGGTCGGCCGCCTCCGTGGGTGCCGGTGGGGGCTCGCCCTCGTCGTACATGCGATAGCCGATCGCCCCGGCCGAGACCGCCAATGCGACCCCCGCGATCGCTCCGCCCTTGCCGATCCTCGCCATCGCTTCCCCGCCACGACCGATCCCCGCCTAGCAAGCCGGCTTCTCGCGCGCAAACGCGGCTGGATAATCGCCCGGGCCCGCGTATGATGCCCGCGCTTGCCGGGGGGGTGAGATGGCGCAAGGCGATGCGCAGATGTACGATGTGGCGATTGTCGGCTCGGGTCCCGCGGGCCTGAGCGCCGCCGCGCATGCCGCGCACAGGGGCATGCGCCACGTCCTGCTCGAGAAGACCGACCACCTGTCGGACACGATCTACAAGTACCAGAAGGGCAAGCATGTGATGGCGACGCCCTCGCACCTCGTGCTGCGCTCGGACCTCGATTTCGACGCCGGCAAGCGCGAGGCGATCCTCGAGACCTGGAACCGCCAGGTCGCCGAGTGCAGGGTCGAGGTGATGCTCGATGCCGAGGTTACGGCGATCGAGGGCGCGGCCGGCGACTTCACGCTGACGCTGAAGCGCGGGGGCGCGCTGCGGGCGAAGGCGGTGATCCTGGCTATCGGCACCCAGGGCAACCCCAACCTGTTGCGGCTGCCCGGCGGCGATTTGCCGCACGTCCAGTACCAGCTCGACGATCCGACCGAATACATCGACGAGCACATCACCGTGATCGGCTCGGGCGACGCGGGGATCGAGAACGCGCTCGGCCTCGCCGCCGATCCGGCGCAGGGCAACGTCGTCACGATCCTCAATCGCGGGGCCGATTTCGCGCGCGCAAAGGCCGCCAACGTCAAGCTGCTGATGGAAGCCGAGAGCGAAGGGCGCATCTTCGTCCGCCGCGAGACCTCGCCCGCCGAAGTGCGCGCGGGCAAACTGGTGCTCGACACCCGCGACGGGCAGGAGACGATCCGCTGCGACCGGATCATCGCGCGGATGGGTTCCAAGCCGCCGCGAGGATTCATCGAGAGCTGCGGGGTCGAGTTCTCGAGCCCCGATCAGGCGGCGTTCCCGATCCTCTCGCCGACGTTCGAGACCACCAAGCCAGGTCTTTACGTGATCGGCGCGCTCGCCGGCTACCCGCTGATCAAGCACTGCATGAACCAGGGCTACGACGTGATCGAGTTCCTCGCCGGGAACACTGCGCTGAAGCCGGCCGACGAACCGATCCTCGAGGCCAAGTTCGCCGATCTGCCGGGCGGTCGGTCGGTCGACGAATGGCTCGCGCTGTTCGGGCGCACGGTCGTGATTCTGCAGGAGCTGTCGGCGCTGCAATTGCGCGAGCTGATGCTCGATTCCGATGCGCGCTATTTCCAGCCGGGCGACGTGATCTTCACCCGCAATGATCCCGGATCGTCGATGTTCGCGATCGCACAAGGTTCGGTCGCGGTTGAGGTCAACCCCGCCGACCCGTCGATCACGGTGCCGATCGGCGAGGGCTCGATCTTCGGCGAGGTCGGGCTGATCTCGGGCCGCCGCCGCGGGGCGACGATCCGCGCGGCCGAACCGACCATCGCGCTCGAATTCTCGCGCAACGCCGCGCTCAAGCTGCTCGCCACCGCGCCGAGCGCGGCGCGCGCGGTGAACCGCATCTCGATCGAGCGCCAGCTGCTGCAGATGTTCGGCTCGGGGCTGACGTCGGCCGACCTTGCCGAGATCGTCGAAGCCGCGGTGGTGGAAGACAAGCGCGCGGGCGAGGTGGTGATCGCCGAAGGGGCCGACGACAACGACGTGTTCGTCGTGCGCCGCGGCTCGATGGTGGTCGAGAAGGCGATCGGCGGGCACCCGGTGTTCCTGAGCTACCTGCCGGCGGGATCGTATTTCGGCGAGATGGCCGTGATCGACGGCTCGAAGCGGACCGCGACGGTCAAGGCCGCGGTCAGGAGCCAGGTCGTCCGCTTCCCGGGCGCGGCGTTCGTCGCGCTGCTCGAGCGCAAGCCCGCGCTGCGGGAAAAGGCGCTCGCCGACATGGCCGGCCGGCGCAAATTGAACGCGTTCGTCGAGAGCCGCAAGGACAGCTTCGGCGATGCAGCCGACTATCACTCGCAGACGGCGAAGTTCCTGGTCGACAACGGTATCGGCGAGGCGACTGATGTGCTGCTGATCGACGAGACGCTGTGCGTCGGCTGCGACAACTGCGAGAAGGCCTGCGCCGACAGCCATGACGGATTGAGCCGCCTCGACCGCGAAGCGGGGCGGACCTATGCCCACCTCCACGTCCCGACGTCATGCCGCCACTGCGAGCACCCGCATTGCATGGCCGACTGCCCGCCCAACGCGATCAAGCGCGGGCCCGACGGCGAGGTGTTCATCGACGAGACCTGCATCGGCTGCGGCAACTGCCAGCGCAACTGCCCCTATGGGGTCATCCGGATGGACGCCAAGCCGCCGAAGAAGCCGGGGCTGCTCGCGTGGATGATGTTCGGCATCGGCCCCGGGCCCGGCGAGCCGAGCTACGCCTGGCGCAAGAAAAATGCGGAAAGCCAAGGCAAGGAAACCCCAAAGGTCGCGATCAAGTGCGATATGTGCTCGGGGCTGGAAGGCGGCCCGGCGTGCGTGCGCGCCTGCCCGACTGGCGCGGCGATCCGCGTCGGCCCCGAGAAATTCCTCGCGGTCAGCCAGGCGGAGCGCGGGCGCTGATGGCAAGCCTCGTGGGCGAGACCGGCGGCGGCCACGGAGTGCGGCCGAGCGACCACGAAAGCTTCCTCGTCCATCGGCGCTTCCGCTGGCTCAAGCTGAGCCTCGCGCTGTGCCTGGTGGCGGGGCTCGGCTATGCGCTCGCCGACGTCGATCCGCGGCCCAACGGGGGGACCTGGTACGGCTACCTGCTCGGCACGATCGGCGTGCTGCTGATCGTCTGGCTGGCGCTGCTCGGCGTGCGCAAGCGGGCGATGACCCCCGGCCGCTGGTCGTTGAAGGCATGGACCTCGGCCCACGTCTACCTCGGCCTGTCGCTGGCGGTGATCGGCACGCTGCACACCGGCTTCCAGCTCGGCTGGAACGTGCACACGCTCGCCTGGGCGCTGATGATGCTGGTGATCGTCTCGGGCATCTACGGCGTCGCCGTCTATGCAACGCTGCCCGAGAGGCTGTCGAACAACCGCGGCGAGATGTCGAAGCGGCAGATGCTCGACAGCCTCGCGGCGATCGACCGCCAGCTCGATGCCGCCGCGCAGCCGCTCGGGCGCGCCGAGACCGACCGCGTCATCGCCGCGCTCGAGCAGGACCCGTTCCGCGCCGGCGTGATCGCCCGCTTGACGAACAGCTACCCGCGCTGCCGCACCGCGCGGGCGATCGCCGCGTTCGCCGCCGACGGCGGCCGGGATGCCGACGCCGAGCGAGCCTTGGGCCTGCTCCAGCGCCGCGCCGCGCAGCTCGCCCAAATCCGCCGGCACATGCGCTATCGCGCGCTGCTCGACATCTGGCTCTACGTGCACGTCCCGGCGACCGTCGCGCTGCTCGGCGCGCTCACCGCGCACGTGATCAGCGTGTTCTACTACTGGTAACCTTCCGGTGAGCTTCCGCCTCCGCCAGCTCCAGACCACCGCCACCGGCCGCGAGATCGTCCGCGAGCGCGTGGTCGAGGGCGATCGCCTGGCGATCGGGCGCTCGGCGGAAAACGACATCGCGCTGCCCGATCTGGCGGTGGAACAGCACCATGTGGCGGTCACGGCGGGCGGGGGCGGCGCTCTGACTTTCGAGGCCATCGGCACGCTCGGCTTCACGCTCGACGGCCGCACGCGCATGCACGAGACGGTGGCAGGCGGCGCCGAGCTGATCCTCGGCGCCTACCGCCTCGACTTCGCCGCCGGGCCGGACGGCGAGGTGGAGGTCACCGTCCGCCGACATGAAGAGCGCGAGAGCGGCAAGGGCGGGGGCGCGCACGGGTTCACCCTGGCGAGCACCTGGCTCCCCTCGAAGCGCCCGCTGGCGTGGACCCTGCTGGCCGCGATCCTGCTCGCGTTCCTGGTCGTGCCGATCTGGTCGCACCTCAATCGCGAGCCGGTCGAGCCGGACTATCGGCGGCCGGGGCAGGTGGCGATGGACGCGAGCTGGACCACCGGCGAGCTGAGCCTCGCGCATCGCGGGTTGGAGGATAACTGCGAGGCGTGCCACGCACAGCCGTTCGTCGCGGTGCGCGACCAGACCTGCCGCACTTGTCACGAGGCGATCGGCGACCATTCGGCAGGGCCCCGGCTGACGCTCGCGCGCGGCCCGCTCGGCTGGGGCGACCGGGTCCAGCGCGACATCGCCGACCTGTTCCACAAGCCGGGCGCCGGAGCGTGCACCGATTGCCACACCGAGCACGAGGGCGAAGCGCGGATGGAGCCGCCGGCGCAGAAGTTCTGCGCCGACTGCCACGCAACGATGGACCGGCGGCTCACGACCCCGCTCGGCAACGCGGCCGACTTCGGCTCGGCGCACCCGCAGTTCCAGGTCGCGGTCCTGACCACGCCCGGAGCGAGAGAGGCCACGCGCCTGTCGCTCGACCGCAATCCGAAGGAATTCAATGGGCTCAAGTTCCCGCACGACCGCCACTTGTCGCCCAGTGGCGGGGCGGCGCAGATGGCCCGCCGAGTGGGGGCGGGGAAAGGCTACGGAGGCCCGCTCGAGTGCGCCGACTGCCACACCCCGACCGCCGACGGGGTGCGCTTCCAGCCGGTCGACATGGAGGAGAATTGCGGAACCTGTCACAGCCTCGTGTTCGACAAAGTCGGCGGCACTTTCCGCACTTTGCGCCACGGCGACATCGACCAGATGCGCGCCGATCTCGCCGCCGCAGACCGCGTGCCGCGCCGGCCGATCGCCAGCGGCCGGCGGCGGCCGGGCGAGAC
>JBHWTG010000268.1:0-3155 GCA_043427735.1 Tsuneonella sp.
AGTCTCGCAGGCGCCCGCGCAGGCGGGCCGCGTCCGGCCCATCCGCCAGCGCCGCGCCCAGCCGGGTCACGCCGCCGCGCCAGTGCTGGACGTCTGAATAATGGATGCCGGACGCCAGCATCCGCGGGATCAGCCCGCGCAGCGTCTGCTGCAGATGAGTGGATGCGGTCTTGTGCGCCCCCAGATGGATCGTCAGCGACATGGCGCGGCGTCCTCGATGGGCGGTCTGGCAGGGGCAGGGGGACTCGAACCCACGACCCTCGGTTTTGGAGACCGATGCTCTACCAACTGAGCTATACCCCTAGGCCGAGCGCCGGATTACGGCAGGATCGGCGATGGCGCAAGATGAAACTGCGCTCATGCCGGAAGCGGCTCGGGGACCATATCCGGCGCGGCGACCAGGAAGCCGCCCGACTGCCGCGCCCAGAGGCGGGCGTAAAGTCCGCCCGCCGCCAGCAGCTCGGCATGGGTGCCCTGCTCGACGATCCGGCCCCGGTCCATGACCACCAGCCGGTCCATCGCGGCGATGGTGGACAGCCGGTGCGCGATGGCGATCACCGTCTAGCCGGCCATCAGCCGTTCCAGTTGCGCCTGGATCGCGGCCTCGACCTCGCTGTCGAGCGCGCTCGTGGCCTCGTCCAGCACCAGGATTGGCGCGTCCTTCAGCGCGACGCGGGCGATGGCGATGCGCTGGCGCTGGCCGCCCGACAGCTTCACGCCCCGCTCGCCCGCATGGGCGTCAAGGCCCCGCCGTCCCTCGTTGTCGGCCAATTGCGGGATGAACTCGGCGGCCTCGGCCAGCCTTATCGCGGCCTCGATCTGCGCAGGCGAGGCATCCGGGCGGCCATAGGCGATGTTGTCGCGGACCGAGCGGTGCAGCAGGCTTGAATCCTGCGTGACCACGCCGATGGCGGCCCGCAGGCTGTCCTGCGTGACCTGCGCGATGTCCTGCCCGTCGATCGTCACCCGGCCGCTCCATGGATCGTAGAACCGGAACAGCAGCCGGGCGATGGTGCTCTTGCCCGCGCCCGAGGGGCCGACGATCGCGTAGTGTCCGCCGGCCGGAACCTCGAACGACAGGCCGTGGAGAATCGTGCGCTCGGGCTCGTAGCCGAACACCACGTCCTCGAACGCCACGCTCGGCCGGCGCACTACCAGCGCGGGCGCGCCGGGGCCGTCGGCCACCTCGACGTCGGTATCGATCAGCGCGAACATCGCCGCCATGTCGATCAGACCCTGGCGGATCGTCCGGTAGACCATGCCGAGCATGTCGAGCGGGCGGAACAGCTGGACCAGATACGTCTGCACCGCGACCAGGTCGCCCACACTGAGCCGCCCCCGGCTCCACTGCCAGACCGTGAAGCCGAGCGCGAACAGCAGCAGCGCGTTCATGATCAGGCCTTGAGTGATATTGAGCAGGCCGAGCGAATTTTCCGACTTGATCGCGGCCTCGGCATAAGCCCCGGCGGCGCGGCCATAGCGCTCGCGCTCGCGCGCTTCGGCGCTGAAATACTTGACCGTTTCGTAGTTGAGGAGCGAATCGACCGCGCGCGCCAGGGCGGTCCCGTCGAGGTCGTTCATCCGCCGCCTGAGCTCGGTGCGCCATTCGGTGATCCAGCGGGTGGCGGCGATGTAGATCGCCACCGTCACCGCGGTCGCCGCCACTAGCTGCCAGCCGAACAGCAGGTAGAAGATGATCGCCACCGCGATCAGCTCGATCACCGTCGGGGCGATGTTGAACAGCAGGAAGTAGAGCATCGAATCGATGCTCTTGGTGCCGCGCTCGATCGTCTTGGTGACCTCGCCGGTGCGGCGGCCGAGGTGGAACCGCAACGAGAGCTGGTGCAGCCGGGCGAAGGTGTCCTCGGCCAGATTGCGCGTCGCCTCCTGCCCGACCCGCTCGAACACGATGTTGCGCACGTTGTCGAACGCGGTGCCGAGGAAGCGCGCGGCGACGAAGGCGAGCACGAACGACAGCGCGGCCCACATCGCCGGTTCGCCCGCCGCGGCCATCGTGTCGACCACCGCCTTCATCGCCAGCGGCGTCGCCAGCGTGACCGCCTTGGCCAGCAGCACCAGCAGCATCGCGCCGACGATCCGCACGCGCAGGTCCGCGCGGCCGGCGGGCCACAAGTAGGGGACGAAGCGCCTGAGCGTCGCCCAGCCGTCGTAGTCGGCAGGAGGC
Organism: Tsuneonella sp.; assembly: GCA_043427735.1. Taxonomy (GTDB): domain Bacteria; phylum Pseudomonadota; class Alphaproteobacteria; order Sphingomonadales; family Sphingomonadaceae; genus Tsuneonella. The sequence goes on from JBHWTG010000268.1 coordinate 2,186, forward strand.
CGGATGTCGTCGTCGTCGGGCGGCATTGCCGCCCATGTGGGCGGGGCGCGGGGGTTAGGCAATGGCGCCCGCTACAGCGGCCGGCCCCGCGGCTCCAGCGCGGTCGTCCGCCGGGCGCCGCGCGGCAGGTCGAACAGCACGGTCCGCTGCGCGAAGTCGATCGCCACCCGGTCGAACATCCGCAGGTCCTCGATCCCCAGGACCATCGCGGACTGCCCGGCGAGGCCGAGCGCGGCGAACGCCGGCGCATCCGAATAGATCATCGTCATCCCCGATAACTGGAGCGTGCCGGCCGCGCCGCGCCCGCCGATGCGCAGCGAGCGGCCGGAGTCGAGCTCGCCGGTGAGCGTGCTGCCGGTGACATCGGTGGTCGTCACCGCGCGTCCCTTGCGCGCGCGCAGCCGGCGCTCGAGCGCGAGGTTGCCGAGCGAGCCCTGCGAGCCGGTGTCGAGGATCACCGCGGTGCGGACCCCGTCGACCTCGGCGTCGGTGATGATCAGCCGGCCGCGCTTGTTGCGCGCGCGCACGACGATCTCGTAGCCGCGATCGCCGCCGAGCGCGGCCGCGTCGTCGACCGCGATGGTGCCCCCGCGAAAGTCGATCAGCACGCGCAGATCCTGCAGCGAATCGAGCCCGATGATGCCGTCCGCGCCGATATGCTGGCCTTCGAGCAGCGGGGCGTGGAGGGCATCGAACATGCGCGAGGCGAACTCGAGCCCGTCGAGCCGGACGAGCTCGACCTGCTTGCGTGCGGCCATGCCGACGACGGTCGCCTGGCCGATCGACGGCAACCCCAGCCGATCGCGCAAGCTCCGGCTGACCACGGTCGCCTGGCTGCCGGTGTCGATCATGAAGCGGAACGGCCCCGCGCCCTCGATCGTGACGGGGATGGTCATCCGGCTGTAGCGGTCGACCTCGCCGGCGACCACCTCGCCGCTGGCGACCAGCGGGGTTGCGGGGTCGGCGACAC
>JBHWTG010000269.1:0-7737 GCA_043427735.1 Tsuneonella sp.
GCGTCGCGCGGCCGGGATCGGCAAGGGCGACCGGATCGCCACCCTGGCGATGAACCACAGCCGCCATCTGGTCACCTGGTACGGCGCGGTCGGGGTGGGCGGAGTGCTGCACACGATCAACCCTCGCCTGTTCGACGACCAGCTCGAATACATCGTCACCCACGCGGAAGATCGCGTGCTGCTCTACGATGCGGCATTCCAGCCCATCGTCGACCGGATGCGCGCCAGGTGGCCGTGCGTGGAGGCTTACATCTGCTTCGATTCGGCCGAGCACGCGCCGGCGTTCGAGGACTGGATCGGCAGCCATGACGGCGACACCGAATGGACCCCGGTGGCCGAGCGCGATCCGTGCATGCTGTGCTACACCAGCGGCACCACCGGCAACCCCAAGGGGGTGCTATACGAGCACCGTTCGACGCTGCTCCACGCGATGGCCGGCGTGCAGCCGAACCTGTTCGACGCCGATTCGCGCACCGTGGTGCTGCCGGTGGTGCCGATGTTCCACGCGGCGAGCTGGGGGCTGCCGTGGGCCGGCACGATCCCGGGGATCAAGTTCGTCTATTCGCAGGTCAACGATCCGAAGGTCCTGTGCGAACTGATGGACCGCGAGAAGGTGACCCATTCGGCGGGTGTGCCGACCGTCTGGCTGGCGATGTTCAACTACCTCGACTCGATCGGCAAGGACGTGCGCGACATCGGCAAGCTGCGCCGCGCGATCATCGGCGGCTCGGCGGCTCCCCGGTTCATGATCGAGCGCCTGATGAAGAACGGGGTCAGCGTCGCCCACGCCTGGGGCATGACCGAGACCAGCCCCATCGGCACGACCGGATCGCCGCCCGCCGACTGGGACGAGCTGTCGTTCGACGAGCAGGTCGCGCTCGTGATGAAGCAGGGGCGCCCCGCGTTCGGGGTCGAGCTGCGTTGCGTCGATCTTGGCGATCCCGGCAAGGTCCTGCCACGCGACGGGAAGACCTCGGGCGCGCTGCAGGTGCGCGGGCCGTGGGTCATCAAGCGCTACTTCAAGGCCGAAGAGGATGCGACCGACGAGGACCAGTGGTTCGACACCGGCGACGTCGCGGTCATTCACCCCGACGGCACGCTCCAACTCACCGACCGGACCAAGGACGTGATCAAGTCGGGGGGCGAGTGGATCAGCTCGGTCGAGCTAGAGAACGCGGCCGTGGGCCATCCGGCGATCGCCGAGGCCGCCGCGATCGGCATCCCGCATCCGCGGTGGGACGAGCGGCCGATCCTGGTGTGCGTGGCGAAGGACGGCGCCGAGGTGAGCCCGCGCGAGGTGCTCGCGCACCTCAGCGACAAGGTCGCCAAGTGGTGGCTGCCCGATGCGATCGAGTTCGTCGACGAGATTCCCCACACCGGCACCGGCAAGATCAGCAAAAAGGATTTGCGCGAACGGTTCCGCGATTACAGGCTGGAGGAGACCGGATGAAACCTGATCAGGTCATGCGCGCCGCGCTCGGGGTGACGCTCGGCGCGGCGACGTTCCTCGTCGGTCAGCTCGCTCTTGAGCACGTCGCCTGGTGGCACACGGGCCATATGGCGACTTTCGACGAGCCATTTCTCAATGGGATCAAGTTCGGCGCCAGCGGGTCCGCCGGGCTGGCGGTGGCGGTAATGGTGGGGCTGCGGCCCGTCGGCAGGGCGAGGCGCCCGCTGTGACGGCGTTTATCGATCCCAGCCGGGCCAACTTCGGTGCGTTCAAGGCCCTCCCGCGCGACGAGCCGATCCACATGCTCAACCTGCTGCTCTATCGGGAGACGGCCGATTATCCAACGGGCCACGAGCACGCCGGCAAGGGATGGAGCGGCCGGCGGGCCTACGAGGAGTATGGCCGTGCGAGCGCCCCGATCTTCCGCCGGGTCGGCGGGAGCTTGGTGTGGCGCGGGGCCTTTCAAGCCATGGTCATCGGCCCCGACGATCTCCGGTGGGACGACGGCTTCGTCGCCCGGTACCCGAGCGCGGGGGCTTTCCTCGAGATGGTCACCGACCCCGACTACCAGCGCGCGGTGATCAACCGAACCGCCGCGCTCGCGGACAGCCGGCTCGTGCGCTTCTCGCCGCTTCCGCTCGGCGAGGGGTTCTAGCCGATCGCATCGGGCCCGTGGCGCAACCTTTCGGCAACGGCGGGCGGCGCTCGATCCATCATTCGGGCAGGAAATCGGGGACCGACAGATAGCGTTCGCCCGTGTCGTAGTTGAACCCGAGGATGCGCGTATCGGCGGGAAGATCGGCGAGCTTCTGCGCGATCGCGGCCAGCGTGGCGCCGCTCGAGATGCCCACCAGCAGCCCTTCCTCGCGGGCGCAGCGGCGGGCCATGTCCTTGGCGGCCTCGGGCTCGACCTGGATCGCGCCGTCGATTGCCTGGGTGTGCAGGTTGCCGGGGATAAAGCCGGCGCCGATCCCCTGGATCGGGTGCGGCCCCGGCTGGCCCCCGCTGATCACGGGCGACAGGGTTGGCTCGACCGCGAAAGCCTTCATCCCGCTCCAGGTTCGCTTGAGCACCTCGGCGCAGGCGGTGATGTGGCCCCCGGTGCCCACCCCGGTGACCAGCACGTCGATCGGCGTGTCGGCGAAATCGAGCAGGATCTCCTGCGCGGTGGTGCGCGCGTGGATAGCCACGTTGGAGGGGTTCTCGAACTGTTGCGGCATCCACGAGCCGGGAGTCTGCTCGACCAGCTCGGCGGCGCGCTCGAGCGCTCCCTTCATTCCCTTCTCGCGCGGGGTGAGGTCGAACGTCGCGCCGTACGCGAGCATCAGGCGGCGCCGCTCGAGGCTCATGCTTTCGGGCATCACCAGCACCAGCTTGTAGCCCTTGACCGCGGCAACCATCGCCAGACCGATGCCGGTGTTGCCGCTTGTGGGCTCGATGATCGTGCCCCCCGGCGCGAGCGCGCCCGAGCGCTCGGCGTCCTCGACCATCGACAGCGCGATGCGGTCCTTGATCGAACCGCCCGGGTTGGCCCGCTCGCTCTTCACCCACACGTCGTGCTCGGGGAAGAGTCGGGCGAGGCGGATGTGCGGCGTGCCGCCGATCGTGTCGAGAACGCTGCCGGCCTTCATTTCAGGATCTCCCGTGCGGTTTGCTCGTCGAGGTATTGCGAGGAAAAGGTTTTCGCCCGGCGCAGTTCCGGGAACAGCCAGGCCCACAGGCCGGTGACGACGATAGCACCCGCGCCGCCGAATACCACAGCACCCGTCGCGCCGAGAATCGCGGCGGCAAGGCCGGACTGCATCTCGCCGAGTTCGTTCGAGGCGGAAATGGCAAGCCCCGAGATCGCCGACACGCGTCCGCGCATGACGTCGGGGGTGTTGAGCTGCACCAGGCTGTTGCGGATGAACACCGAGATCATGTCGGCCGCGCCGAGCGCCGCCAGCGCGCCGAGGCTGAGGCCGAAGTCGCGCGAGACCGCGAACACGATCGTCGCCGCGCCGAAGGCAATCACCGCCCACAGCATCTTGGGCCCGACATTGCGCTCGATCGGCCGCCACGACAGCCACAGGCCGACGACCACCGCGCCGACCGCCGGCGCGCCGCGCATCAGCCCGAGCCCGAGCGGTCCGACCTCGAGGATGTCGCGCGCGAACACCGGCAGCATCGCGGTCGCCCCGCCGAGGAGCACGGCAAACAGGTCGAGCGTGATGCAGCCGAGCAGGAACCGCTCGCGCTTCACGAAGCGGAAGCCGTCGATCATCTGCCGCACGGGGTGGAGCGGCGGACCGTCATGAATCGCGCGGATCGGCCGGATCGAGGCGATCAGCCCGGCCGAGACGACCAGCAGGCCGGCCGACAGGAAGTAGGGCAGCGACGGCGACGAGGCGAACAATGCTCCGCCGAGCGCGGGCCCGAGCACGCTGCCGATCTGCCACGAGATCGAGGACATCGCGATCGCCCGCGGAAGCAGCGCCGGCGGCACCACGTTGGGCGCGATCGCGCTGAACGCGGGGCCGTTGAACACCCGGGCGGTCCCGTGGAGCGCGGCGAGGGTGAACAGCAGCGGCAGCGTCAGCGCCTCGGCCCAGGTCGCATAGGCGAGCGCGAGCGCGATCCCGGCATCGATCGTGTTGGCGAACATCACCACCCGCCGGCGATCGAACCGGTCGGCCGCGATTCCCGCCACCGGCGTCAGGAAGAACAACGGCACGAACTGCGCGAGCCCGAGGAGCCCGAGCTGGAGCGCGGCCTCGCCCGTGCTCATGCCATAGTCGGCGCGCGCGATGTCGTATGTCTGGTAGCCGATCAGCACGACCATCGAGATGGTCGCGATCACCGCCACGAAGCGGGCCGTCCAGTACTTGCGGAAATCGGCGATCTGTAGCGGGGAGGTCGGCTCGCTCACGCCGGCGCAGATGGCACCGGCCGCCGCGCCTGCCAAGCAAGCGCTAGGGTGCCGTGGTGGAGTAAATCTTCGCGCTCGGGTCAGCGCGCGCGGCGCAGGCGCGGGTTCGGTTGCAGCGCCTCGATAATGCGCACGAAGTCGTCGAGCCGGATGATCCGCTCGAACTGGAACCCGGCGCGCTCGTCGCGGGTCCAGATGACGTACGCCTCGATCCGGCCCACTTCGGGCAAGCGGATAATCACGCGATCGCCGCGCTCGAGGCCCTTGGCATCGTCGACCATGAAGCCGTGCGCCGAAATGTTGGCGATGTGCAGCCGGAGATCGCCGCGCAACTGGTGCTCGGCGATGACCGGGTAATCGACCGGGTGCCGCGCCGCGCGGCGCAGATCGGTGACCGACAGCTGGGCTCCAACAGACACGACGCAATCACCCTCCGCTTGCGTGTGGAAGCCGGGTTAATGCAGGATAATCGCTGACATCGGGTTAAAGCGCTCGGAGCGCCCCCGCCGAGGCAGTCTCAGAGGAGAACGCCGTGGCGCTTCTTGCCGAGGCTGATGCGCCCCGGGCGGGCGGGCTCGGCGGGGTCGTGCACGGGTTCGCCGTCGAGGCGCACGGCGCCTTCGGCGATCTTGCGCTTGGCCTCGCCGTTCGACGCGGTGAACCCGAGCGCGGTCAGCGCGCCGGCGAAGGTCATGCCCGCGCCGAGCTCGATGCTCGGCAGGTCTTCCCCCGCGCCGCCCCCGGCGAAGGTGTCGCGTGCGGTCGCCTCCGCAGCCCGTGCCGCGGCAGCGCCGCGCACGAGCGTGGTGACCTCGTTCGCCAGCACCTGCTTGGCCGCGTTGATCTCGGCCCCCTCGAGCGCTTCGAGCCGCGCGATCTCTCCCAGCGGCAAGTCGGTGAACAGCCGCAGGAAGCGGCCGACGTCGCGGTCGTCGACGTTGCGCCAGTATTGCCAGAAGTCGTAGCCCGGCAGCTGCGCCTCGTTGAGCCACACCGCGCCGGCGGCGGTCTTGCCCATCTTCGCCCCGTCGGCGGTGGTCAGCAGCGGGGTGGTCACCCCGAACAGCTCGGCCCCGTCCATCCGCCGGCCGAGCTCGACCCCGTTGACGATATTGCCCCACTGGTCGCTGCCGCCCATCTGCAGCCGCACACCGAGTTCGCGCGACAGATGGCGGAAGTCGTAGGCCTGCAGGATCATGTAGTTGAATTCGAGGAAGGTCATCGGCTGCTCGCGCTCGAGCCGCAGCCGCACCGAATCGAACGTCAGCATCCGGTTGATCGTGAAGTGGGTGCCGACCTCCTGGAGCAGCTCGATGTAGCCGAGCCGGCCGAGCCAGTCGTGGTTGTTGACCATCACCGCGTCGGTCGGACCGTCGCCAAAGGTCAGCAGTTGCTCGAACACCGTGCGGATGCCGGCGATGTTGGCGGCGATGGTCTCGTCGGTCAGCATCTTGCGGCTCTCGTCGCGCCCGGTCGGGTCGCCGATCCGCGTGGTCCCGCCGCCCATGACCACGACCGGCTTGTGACCAGCCTGTTGCAGCCGCCGCAACAGCATGATCTGCACGAGGCTGCCGACGTGGAGCGAAGGCGCGGTCGCATCGAAGCCGACATAGCCGGGCACGATCTGGCGCGCGGCGAGGGCGTCCAGCCCCGCGGCGTCGGTCGCCTGGTGGACATAGCCGCGCTCGTCGAGCAGGCGCAGAAGCTCGGATCGGTACTCGCTCATCGCGGGCGGGCGGTTAGCACGGGGGCGGGCGCATGCAAACGCATCAACTGGTCGCGCATCCGGCCCATCCGCCCGCCGCCGTCACGGGGGTCGAATCGCGCGTTATCGGGCTCGATGCCGACTGGCTGCGCGTGCGCTGGCGTGTCGATGGCGCGCAAGGGCTGGCGGTTCCGGCGTTCGCCGGGCGCGGACGGGCGAACGAACTGTGGCGCACGACCTGCTTCGAGCTGTTCCTGCGGCCCGGGGGAGGGGACAGCTACATCGAGCTCAACCTGTCTCCGTCCGAGCGCTGGGCAGCCTACGACTTCCGCGCGTACCGCGAGGGGATGGCGGATCGCCCCGCCTCGCGCGAGCCCGACTGCACGATGCGGATCGGCAGCAGCTTCGCGATCTTCGATGCGGCGGTCCCGCGCGACCTGCTTCCCGCGCTCCCCGCCGCCGCGAACTTCGCCGCGGTGATCGAGGAGCAGGGCGGGGTGGTGAGCTACTGGGCGCTCGCGCATCCCGCCGCGCAGCCCGATTTCCACCACCCGGCTTGCTTCGCCGCCGAGCTTGCGCCACCGCCAGAGGCATGAAATTCGGCATCGACCGGCTGCTCAGCGAGCCCGACCTCCTCGCCCGGCTGAAGGGCCGCCGCGTCGCGCTCGTCGCGCATCCGGCTTCGGTCACCGCCGACCTGGTCCACAGCCTCGACGCGCTGATCGCCGCCGGCGTCAATCTCACCAGCGCGTTCGGCCCGCAGCACGGGCTAAAGGGCGACAAGCAGGACAACATGGTCGAGACCGCCGACGAGACCGATCCGGCCACCAGCATCCCGGTATTCAGCCTCTACGGCGAAGTGCGCCGGCCGAGCGGGCAGATGATGAGCACCGCCGACGTGTTCCTGTTCGACCTGCAGGACCTCGGCTGCCGCATCTACACGTTCGTTACCACGCTGCTCTACCTGCTCGAGGCGGCCGCCGCGCATGGCAAGGAGGTGTGGGTGCTCGACCGGCCCAACCCCGCCGGCCGCCCGGTCGAAGGGACCCTGCTGCTCGCGGGCCAGGAAAGCTTTGTCGGGGCGGCCGCGATGCCGATGCGCCACGGGCTGACGATGGGCGAGATGGGCGACTGGTTCGTGCAGCGCTTCGGGCTCGACGTCGATTATCGGGTTATCGAGATGCACCACTGGCTGCCCGAAGCCGGGCCGGGCTTCGGCTGGCCCGCGGACCGGGTGTGGATCAACCCCAGCCCCAACGCGGCGAGCCTCAACATGGCGCGTTCCTATGCCGGCACGGTGATGCTCGAGGGAACCACCCTGAGCGAGGGGCGCGGCACCACCCGCCCGCTCGAGGTGCTGTTCGGCGCCCCCGATCTCGACGCCGGCGGGGTGCTGGCGGAGATGCGCCGCATCGCACCCAAGTGGCTGGCGGGCTGCGCGATCCGCCCCTGCTGGTTCGAGCCGACGTTCCACAAGCACGCGCGCGCGCTGTGCAGCGGGCTGATGGTCCATGCCGAGCAGCGGTTCTACGATCACGAGCGCTTTCGCCCGTGGCGGCTGCAGGCGCTCGCTTTCAAGGCGATCCGCAATCTCCATCCCGATTACCCGTTGTGGCGCGATTTCGCCTACGAGTACGAATTCGACCGGCTGGCGATCGACGTGATCAACGGCGG